>NZ_JANHZS010000070.1:0-581 GCF_041414765.1 Pseudoalteromonas sp. DY56-GL79
CTAACTGCAGCAATCACTAACGTACTTGCAAAAGTATACGGTGGTACAGCAAAAGACTTCGCATCAATCGATAACGCTCCAGAAGAGCGTGAGCGTGGTATCACAATCTCAACTTCACACGTTGAGTATGACACACCAACTCGTCACTATGCACACGTAGACTGTCCAGGACACGCTGACTATGTTAAAAACATGATCACTGGTGCTGCACAGATGGACGGCGCGATCCTAGTAGTTGCTGCTACTGACGGTCCTATGCCTCAAACACGTGAGCACATCCTACTTTCTCGTCAGGTTGGTGTACCTTACATCATCGTATTCATGAACAAATGTGACATGGTTGACGACGAAGAGCTACTAGAGCTAGTAGAGATGGAAGTTCGTGAACTACTTTCAGAGTACGACTTCCCAGGTGATGACCTACCACTAATCCAAGGTTCAGCGCTTAAAGCACTAGAAGGCGAAGAGCAGTGGGAAGCGAAGATCATTGAGCTTGCAGAAGCACTAGATTCTTACATCCCAGAGCCAGAGCGTGACATCGATAAGCCATTCATCATGCCTATCGAAGACGTATTCTCAAT
>NZ_JANHZS010000071.1:0-577 GCF_041414765.1 Pseudoalteromonas sp. DY56-GL79
GGTGTTACACCGACACAGCACTCATCAGGCGGAAAAGCCAAGATAGGTCATATCCCCAAAAGACGAGGCAATACATTAAGGAAAAACCTGTTTCTCGGTGCAAGAACGGTAGTCAGCAGGCTAAAACATAAAGAAGCGACCACAGAGAAAGAACGCTGGATAAAAAATCTACTCGCCAAGAAAAGCGTGAAATGTGTTGCCATTGCATTGGCCAACAAAACGGTTAGAACTGCCTATGCCTTACTTAAAAACGGCTCAACATACGAGCCAAAAATCTTAGCGGTGTAGCACTGAGTAACAGAAGAACAAATCAAGATAAATAGAACGTAAAAGCAGAAAGCATACTGAGATTACCCCCAGTATTGAACAAGCCAAGATAGAGCATTAAGCGGTGAGACCCACCCTTGAGAGCCTGTTAAAGCGCAGGTGTATACAAATACCGCGTGGGAGAGAAGGCACAAGGGCGCGAATACATCAAAGAGGCCGAGGTAGCACCTCATCAAGAGCCCGGATATAAGCACGCAATCACACTAATAATGCTAAAAGTGGCTTGTACAATTGGAGGAGTCCATATAAG
>NZ_JANHZS010000072.1:0-560 GCF_041414765.1 Pseudoalteromonas sp. DY56-GL79
GTTACCGGTGCAACATATTCTCCTTGCAGTGCACTGCCTTCTGGCTCTGGTAAGGCTTTTCTGTCTACTTTACCATTGGCCGTTAGTGGCCATTCATCCACAGCAATTAAGAAGCTCGGCACCATATAATCTGGGAGCGTTACTGCTAACCTGCTTTTAACGTCTCTAACCCATGCGTGTTTCGCCTCTTCATCCAACACCTGATTTGATTTGATATAACCCACTAACTGCACATTATCTGTCCACTTCAGGGTTTTTACCAACACAGAATCCACACCAGGTTGTTGCGCTAACTGCACTTCAACTTCCCCAAGCTCTATTCTAAAACCGCGGATCTTAACTTGATCATCTGTACGACCTATAAAGGCTAGATTCCCGCCCTCTAAGTAACGTACTAAATCGCCGGTACGATATAAACGACTCGGACTATGTGGATCACTCGATAGGTAATGTGGATTATCAATAAAACGCTCAGCTGTAAGCTCCGGACGATTGAGATATCCTCGCGCTAAACCATCACCACCGACATACAGCTCACCAACACACCCTTCTGGCACTAA
>NZ_JANHZS010000073.1:0-502 GCF_041414765.1 Pseudoalteromonas sp. DY56-GL79
CTTGGTTTCAGTGGACTGTTGTGACAGTACCAACCCTGACTCTGTATCGTATGCAGTAACAAGTTGTAACGCCGTCTTTTTATCGCCGCGATACGAACCGCGCAGCACTTTACCGTCGAGTGCAATAACTGGTTTACCTGTGGTTTGTCGCTGCTCGTTAACCCAGTTTAACAGAGCTTCCAGTAGTGATTCTGCCACCACAGATTTGAGGATCCGAGCGATAGTATGCCGCTTTGGGATCCCGTTTTTAAATGGCCGATACTGCCGCAACCAATCTTCCTTCGACTCGCCATAGAGCTGGATATCTTGCCAACCTTCAGCACCTGCCATGATGGCACTAATAACAAGAAAAATGACATCAACTAAGTCGTGCTTTTTGTTAATATCAGAGCGAGTTTCTTCTACAACTGTAAGGTGTTCAATCAGGTTCATTGGTTGCGCCTAGCAATGGGATTGGCGCTATTTGATCATAAATTAGCTAAAAGTGCGATCCCGCCCTGGG
>NZ_JANHZS010000007.1:0-181451 GCF_041414765.1 Pseudoalteromonas sp. DY56-GL79
AATTTACGCACCAATAGCTGGCTATTGGAAGTGAATTCAACGCAGTTAGCGCTAAAACTGGCTGCTAGAAAGGCATTGATTATCCGCAGCTCAGGTTATTTAGTAACACGTGGTGCTAGTAGAAATTACTTACGAATACCTTCCAAGTGCAAACCGATAGTAACATGCGTTGATGCCGGGCCTAGATCATAGTCGATGTCATAATCAGCAAGTTTTAACTGGGTTTCACCTTCAAAGCCAACTCGGTATCCACCCCATGGGTCTTTACCCTCACCCACTTTTTGAACATCAAACTCGATATTTTTTGTTACCCCATTGAGTGTGAAACTGCCTTTCACCTTCGCATTTGTATCATCGCTAAAAGTAATCGAGTCACTCTTAAAAGTCGCCTTAGGGTTTGCTTTTACGTTTAAGAAGTCGTTACCGCGCAAATGTTTATCGCGTTCTGCATGATTCGAGTCAATAGAAGCAGTATCGATCACTACATTGATTTTTGATGCATTTGGATTTTTTGCATCATAGCTGAAGTCGCCTTCAAAACTATTAAATCGACCATGCAACCAGCTGTATCCTAAATGTTTAATTTTAAAGTTTACAAAGGCATGTGCACCCTTAGTATCAATTACATAATCCGCAGCATTTACTCCGGCTGATAAGGTCATAGCCGCCATGCTTAATGCAATGATTGTTTTTTTCATGTTTTAATCCTCAACTTTTGTAGCGTTTGGTACCTTGAGCATTCGAACTAAGGTACGATCTTTATTAATAAAGTGGTGTTTTAGCGCCCCCACAATGTGTAGCGCCACTGATCCAATGAGTCCCCATGCAATGTATAAATGCACAGTGCCTGCAATATCGCTTTGTTCTTCAAACAGCTCCCCGAGACCTGGAACAGAAAACCAGTTAAATACCTCGATTGCTCTGCCATCCGAGGTAGAGATTAAGTAACCTGTGACAAACAGCCCAAACAAGCCAAGATACAAAACGACGTGAACGACATGCGCTATTATGTTTTGCAATCTATTCATGGGAGTTGCTTCGCTTTCGGGTCTCACTTTAGGGTTAGTGAACTTCCAAATCAGCCTAAGTACTATCAAAGCTGCCAACAGTATTCCGATGCTTTTGTGAATGTGTAAGCCATCACGGTAGAAAGGATCGTAATAACTGAGTTCAACCATGTACAATCCAAGGCCAAACATACCAAATACCACAAGCGCACTGAGCCAGTGAAAGATGATGGCTAACAACCCATAGTTTTGTGATGTATTTTTAAACATAATATTCAGCTAATAAAACTCATTCTCAATAAGAGTAAGCTTATATGCTAAAAGTTCAGAGAGAAAGTCATAAATTTAGCGTCAGATTGTGCATATATGCACACAAAAAAGGCGCTTCATGATACAAGCGCCTTGAGTCGGGGGGAGTGTAAACTAATTTTTATAGAAGTAGCTGTCCTTGGTGATGCTAATCTTGGCATCTTGCTGCGATTCTATCGTGAATTGGATTGGAGTCCGTTTACCTTTTAGCTCATAGCCATCAGCGGTCACCGTAACAGGAATTAATGCCATGTCGCCGCCAGCGATATGCGTTGTGATTGGGGCTGTTAATTTCGCATTTGGTAGCCCCTTTAAGCTCACGGTGTAAGTTAAATCATGCTGTGTTTTGTTTATCACACTTAAGGTGTATGGGTTCTCGACTAACCCCTCATAGTTAACACGATAAAGCGCATTACGGTCGCGAATGACAGAGGCTTCTATTGGTGTACGATTGAATGCCCAAATCACCATTGTGACTACGATCAATACAGTAATAGCACCATAGCCTACTATTTTTAACCTAAATGGATTCGACTTTTTGCCTGCTTGTTGATGTTCACTTTGATACTTAATCAAATCTGGCTGATAGCCGAATTTATTCATCGTTTCGTTGCACGCATCGATACATAAACCACAGTTAATACATTCGTATTGTAGGCCATTACGAATATCAATACCTGCAGGGCAAACTTCAACACATAAATTACAGTCTACACAGTCGCCGAGCCCAAGCTGTTTTGGGTCTTCTTTGCGTTTACGACGACCCCTATTTTCACCTCGTTCGCTATCATAGGTGACGACTAACGTATCTTTGTCAAACATAACCGATTGGAAACGAGAATATGGACATGCCACGGTACACATTTTTTCTCGTAGAAAGCCCGCGTTTCCATAGGTACAAAGTGCGAACAAAAATACCCAGAAGGAAGTAAGGCCAGTCCACTCAAGCGTAAACATGTCTAGATACAGCTCTTTTGCAGGTATAAAATAGGCCATAAATGAAGTGGCAGTAAACACCGAAATTATCAACCAAATAGCGTGTTTGGCCGTTTTCTTAGCGACTTTTTTGCTATCCCAGTTTGATTTGTCCAATTTTATTCTTTGGTTGCGAGTCCCCTCCACTCGGTGCTCAACCCAAGTGAACATAAGCATCCAAATTGTTTGTGGGCAAGTATAACCACACCACACGCGACCCAGCCAAGTTGTGACAAAGAATAAAGCAAAGGCACCCACCATAAAAATCCAGGCGAGAATCATAAAGTCTTGAGGGAGAAAGGTGGCACCAAATATCCTAAATTGCTGCTTACCAAAATCAAGCAAGATGGCCTGCTGCCCGTTGTACGGGATCCAAGGAATGAGAACGAAAGTTAACATTAAAAACCAGCCAAGGTTTCTTCTTATTTTTTGGAAAAAACCTTTTTGCTCTCTGACGTAAATAGGCCCTTCTTGTTTGTAGGGCTTAATGATCATGTCTTCTTCTTTGATATCAAACTTCATGTTATTTGCTACATTGATAATACACGGGTTTGACATTGCAACTTTCAGACCAATCTGAAAGTTTATAACGTTTTGATTTTTATTATATTTATTTTCATTACACCCCCAAACTCGCGAAATATCACGAACAGGCGCGAAATATCACGAAAGTTTGGCAATTTTTAGTTTTTTCATTTTCGACCTCAGCGTACTTTCGGGTAATCCTAACTTATCAGCTGCCCCATTGCTGCCAGCGATCTTCCAGTTACTTATTTCTAGCACTCTTAATATGTGCTCAGCTTCCGCTTGCGCTAAAGTCAGTTCACCGTTTTCAGATTTATGCTGCTCAGTAGCGTTAAATGCTTGAGATATATCAAGTAAACGACCTTTAGATAATATCGCTTCGCGCTCCAACACGTTTTGGAGTTCTCGAATATTGCCAGGCCAATCATAACGCTGTAGCGCATGGATAGCCTTTTTTGAGATCCCGCGTAGTTGCTTACCCAGCTTTTTGTTGAGCTGCACGATGAGGTTGTTGGCCAATACGGGTATATCCTCTATACGCTCTCGTAGTGCAGGCACTCGAATAGGAAAAACGTTTAAACGATAATATAAATCCATTCTAAACCCTCCCTCCTCGACCATTTTCCATAAATCTCTGTTGGTCGCCGCGACTATCCGTATATCTACTTGGATCGACTTGCTTCCCCCTACACGCTCAAACTCTCGCTCTTGTAATACACGTAATAACTTGCTTTGCGCTTCTAGCGGTAACTCACCAATTTCATCTAAAAATATGGTTCCTTTATCCGCCAACTCAAAACGTCCTTTACGTCTTTCATTCGCTCCAGTAAATGCACCTTTCTCATGTCCAAACAATTCAGATTCGATCAAAGTTGATGAAAAAGCAGCGCAATTTACTTTAACGAAAGGTTGCGATGAACGCTCACTAAGGCGGTGCAGATTTCTGGCAACAAGCTCTTTACCCGTGCCATTTTCCCCTAAAACCAATACCGTACTGTCGGTCTGGCTAACCAGCTCTAGCTGCGCTAACATGGCCTGAAATATTGCGCTACTGCCCACCAAACCCGAGTCTTGCCAATTTTCATTTAATGTTTCTAGCAGGTAGGCATTTTCATCTTTAAGTTGCTCAGTAAGTACTTGAACTTTATTCAGCGCCTCTCTTAGGGCATTTTCAGTTTTGTGCTGTTGCGACACATCGCGAAATATCGCGACTGCACCGATAATTTGCTGATCTTTGAAAATTGGCGTAGAGGTATATTCCACAGGAAAACAGCTCCCATCTTTCCGCCAGAACACCTCATTGGTTACCTGTCGTGTTTTACCATCAAACATTGTTTTGTAGATGTTACATTCATCAGCAGGATACTCACTCCCATCTGCATGACTATGATGATGGTACTGATGTATTTTTTTCCCCAAAAGCTCATCACTTTGCCACCCAGTCATACGCTCTGCGGCCGGGTTTACAAAAACAGCGTTACCAGAAAGATCAAAACCATAGATCCCCTCTCCAACCGCATTCAATAATAATTTAGGGTCCGCCAAAAAGTGTTTGATAATAGACATAGCAATCCTCGCGATATTTCGCGAAGATTATATAACCATAGCCTTTTACTGTCAGCCATGAGTTTTACTTAATAATCACCATAGTCACAACAAACATGCATTTTTCACTCATGAAAGTGTAAAATGAGAGAAAGCTTATAACTTGAGTAACTGCGTGGACAAATCAACTTATATTCCCAGCGCGTTTCTAGACGACATAAAAACCTACTTACCAGACCACCTTAGCATCGAAGACTTTATAGATAAGTGCCAGTCTCCTTTACGCCGAGCAGTCAGAGTCAATACCCTAAAAATGTCTATCACGGAATTCTTAGCCTACTGCGAAAAAAGTGATTGGCAGGCAGAACCGATCCCTTGGTGTGAAGAAGGGTTTTGGATAGCAAGAAGTGAACAAGAAGAAGCTAATCTTGGTATCGGCAACACAGATATCCATTTAAGTGGCTGCATCTATGTCCAAGAAGCAAGTTCCATGTTGCCGCCAACAGCATTGAAATCGACTATCAGCAGCGGTGATATTAATTTGGATATGGCGTCAGCACCAGGGTCGAAAACTTCGCAACTCGCAGCTTATATGGATGGACGTGGCGTACTAATCGCTAATGAGCTATCTTCATCTCGACTCAAAGCGCTTGCAGCAAATATGAAACGTATGGGCATACGAAATGTTGCATTATCTCATTTTGACGGCTGTATCTTTGGCGATTATATGCATGAATGTTTTGATAACATCTTGCTTGATGCACCATGTTCTGGAGAAGGCACAGTTAGAAAGGACCCAAATGCCCTTAAAAACTGGTCAATAGAGTCTAATGTTGAAATTGCACAAGTGCAGAAGCAACTGATAGACAGCGCATTTCAAGCCTTAAAGCCAGGTGGTACCTTAGTGTATTCAACTTGCACATTAACACCATTGGAAAATCAGCAAGTATGCCAACACCTCATTGATAATTATCCTCAAGCAGTAGCAGTCGAAAACCTGTCGACCTTATTTGAGGGTGCTGAAAAAGCAACAACGTCCGAAGGATACTTGCATGTGTGGCCTCAGCTATATGATAGCGAAGGGTTTTTCATTGCTCGATTTAAGAAGTTACACTCTGTTGCCGTTAAAAATCCAAAGCAGAAAAAAGGCGCTTTCCCTTTTGAGGAACTAGACAAGAAAACCACTCAACTATTGTTATCCGTACTAAAAAAACAGTTTGGTATTACCCAACTTGACGGTAAGTTGATGCAGCGCGATAAAGAGGTGTGGTTATTTCCTGACAACTTTGAAGCAATCCAAGATAAGATCAAATATTCTCGCATAGGGATTTTAATCGGTACTACCCATAAAAACGGGGTAAGATTAGAGCATGAGTTTGCCACTACTTTCGGTCACTTAGCGTCTAAAAACACTTTAGCACTAACAAAAGAGCAAGCAAAAGATTACTTTAATGGCAAAGATATACGCCTAGATGAAGTTACCAAACTAACGGGAGAGGTGATCCTCACGCTATGTGGCAGTGCCATCGGGTTAGGAAAATGGCAAAAGAATAAAGTTAAAAACAGTTTGCCTCGGGATTTAATTAAAGACGGCCTGTTGATAACTTGGGTATAACCTGAATATACCCTTTTGATATTTTTAAGACCAATTATGAATATAAAGAACAACTCTTTGTTTTATATAAACTTAATAAATCATTCATTTATTTGTAAAAAGAATGAAAGGTTAACTAAACTTAACAGTACTTTCTACTTCTCCCTACAGTCTTAGAAGGTGTTTTTAGTTAGCGCACGGCTCAATCTTGAGCCTTTCCCTAGGCCCAGAACTTAGCAGGTAAGTTTCTGGGCGTTTTTTTATCAGTTAACCAGAGGCTAGTTAGGTCAACATTTCGAGTTCTGTGATGATCTGCATCGCTGCTTCATTACTGTCACCGCACACATCTTCCATGGCCTTAAATTGCAAACACACCTGTGGGCGCTCTGGCTGGTTAAACAGTTTACACAGATTATTTTCATCTAGTTGAATACACCGCTCCCCCGCAGGTTTACCATTTGGCATACCGGGAATGGGTGTTGAAATACTCGGTGCTATACAACAAGCGCCACAACCAAGCCTACAATCCATTCTGTTTCTCGCAATTTTGACAATAAGTGGTGCATTTTATCGAAAAATCGACTACACGTAAAAGCATCAATCGCTTTTAAGAATGTAACGATAAATTTAGGTACGCAAAGCTTTGTTACATATTCAGTCTGGATTTAAACACCTCGACATAACTATTCGCGTATTCTTAAGCTTATCGATGATCTAGAGCCGTTAATCTGGGTCATTAAAAATCATTCAACAGGAAGGATTTTAACGTGGCTAGTAAAAAACAAATAATTCTACCAATTGCCGTTCTTGCGGTGGGAATTGCAGCGGCTGTTGCCATGTCTGCAATGAAACAACCTCCAGAAGAGAAGAAAGAAGAAATAGTACATCCTCTCGTACAGGTTCAACCTATTCATATTGACCAAGTTAGGCTTAACGTATCGTCATACGGTATCGTGATGCCAAAATACAGTACTGATCTTGTTGCTCAGGTCAGTGGTCAAGTCATTTCATTGTCTGACAAGTTTGTCAAAGGTGGCTTTGTCAAAGAAGGTGACGTACTTGCTCGCATCGACCCGAATGACTATGAAGCGTCGCTGATTGAAGCCGAAGCGGCTTTAGCACAAGCCAGCTCAGCGCTAGAAATAGAACAAGCTCAGGTGCAAGTAGCAAAAGCAGAATGGCAAAGAATTAAAGCAAATGCTAACGAAAAAATACCTTCTGAACTCTATTTGAGAAAACCTCAGCTCGCTGAAAAGTTAGCAAGCTTTAAAGCTGCGCAGGCTGCAGTGAAAAGAGCGAACCGAAATTTAGAGCGTACTTATATCAAAGCGCCTTACGATGCGATTATAGAATCTCGCACCGTAAGCCTTGGTAGTGTAGTCAATCCCGGTAATGGCTTTGGTAAACTCAATGCGACATCTGTTGCGGAAGTACGCCTCCCTGTTGCCGATAATGAATTGAAATATTTACCGCAACAAGGTGTTGGCACCGATGTCGTGATCACAGCAGAAGTCGCTGGTCAACCGATGAGTTGGAAAGGCGAAATAGTGCGCAGTGAAGGCGTTATCGATAACAAAAGTCGTATGACCTACCTCGTTGCTCAAGTCGAGCAGCCTTATCACAACGACATGAAACCACTACGTTTTGGCGCTTATATCAATGCTGATATTCAAGGTTTGTTAGTGCAAAATGCCACTATGATTCCTCATCACTTAGTGAAAGAAGGTCGCGTTGCGACATTGGATGACGATGCCAAGCTGAGCTACAAAAAGGTCAATATTATTAGAGAGTACAATGGCATGGTCGTCGTTGATAACGGCGTTGAGTCAGGCCAACAGATCATTACTTCAGCACTGGACTATCCTTCTGAAGGGATGCAACTACGTACAGATGACACTCCTTCGCAAAGCGCTAACACCCAGTTAGCGCTCAAAGAGGAGTAAGGTTTATGCAGAGTCAAAGCACAGAAAAAGGCTTAATTGCTTGGTTTGCACGTAACCCAGTTGCAGCAAACTTATTGATGATATTTATTATTGTGGGCGGCTTGCTTACCGCGTTTTCGATCCGCAAGCAAATGTTTCCGCAATATATAAGTAACTGGATAAGTGTTCAAGCAGTGTATCCGGGCGCGGCACCTCAAGAAGTCGAGGAAGGGATCACGATTAAGATCGAGGAATCCATGGAAGGTCTCGAAGGGATCAAACGCTTGATCACCTACTCTAATCGCGGTTATTCGCAAACTTGGATAGAAGTAGACGAGCAGTACAACACCAAAGAGGTACTCGACGAAATAAAAATGCAAGTAGACTCCGTCTCAACTTTCCCATCAGGGATGGAGCGTCCTATTGTACGTCACGAAAAAGAAAACCAAGAAGTAATGTGGTTGTCACTCAATGGCGACTTGAGTCCCCATGATCTTAAAGAGCTTGGTAATCGCATTCATGAAGAAATGCTGTCGTTACCCGGCGTTAACCTTGTACGCTTTGATGGTGGTCTGAACTACGAAATCTCTATTGAGATAAGCCCTGATAAAATGCGCGAGTACGGCCTAAGTTTTAGAGCAATTTCGGATGCGGTAAAGAGCTTCTCAGCGAACATGTCTGCTGGCCAAATTCGCTCCGAAAATGGCTATATTTCAATGCGAGTTGAAAACCAAGCCTATCGCGGTGACGAGTTTAGAAAACTCCCCTTACTAACACTACCAGACGGCGCACAGGTTAGCTTAGGCGATGTCGCCACCATTAACGATGGCTTTGAAGAAGGACTGCAATACTCTAAATACAATGGTAAGAACTCACTGGTGTATGAAGTTAGCGCGTCAAAAGACCAAGACATCACCAAAGTTGCAGATATCATTAAGAACTATCTTGAGGCCAAGAAAGGCTCACTACCACAAGGCGTAGAACTTGAACCTTTTATTGACTTGACCTATTACCTCAATGGCCGCCTTAATATGATGCTAGAAAATATGGCGTTAGGTGGCGTATTAGTTATGCTAATGCTTGCTTTATTTTTACGTGTGCGTTTAGCATTTTGGGTAATGATGGGGTTGCCAGTTAGCTTCTTAGGTGCATTTTTAATGATGCCAATGGGCTATTTAGACGTAACGATTAACTTAGCCTCACTGTTTGCCTTTATTTTGGTGTTGGGGATTGTCGTTGATGACGCGATAGTCGTCGGTGAATCCGCCCATGCAGAAATAGAAAAACATGGTCATAGCCTTGATAATGTCGTTCGTGGCGTAAAGCGTGTCGCTATCCCTGCCACTTTTGGTGTGCTTACTACTGTTGCTGCTTTCTTGCCGCAAACATTAGCAACCGGCCCAACGGCAGCTTTTTCTAAAGCAATTGGTGGCGTAATAATTCTTTGCTTACTATTCTCTTTGGTTGAATCTAAGCTGGTTTTACCTGCACATTTAGCAGCGATGAAAGACAAACCGAGCAACCCTAAAAACCCGTTCCACCGCCTCAGGGAAAAAATGGATAGCGGCCTTCAATCTTTCATTGAAAACACGTACCGCCCATTTATTGTGCGCTGTATTCACTACCGCTATACCGTTATAGTTGGCTTTTTAACCATTTTAATTGTCAGCGCAGGGATGTTTGCTGGTGGCTTAGTGAAGTTTGTTGCTAACCCAAAAATCCCACATGATTTTCCACGTATCTCGATTGATATGAACTTATCCTCGTCAGAAAACGCGACGCTTGAGTCAATTCAAAAAGTCGAGCAAATGGTACTGAATGTCGACAAAGAAATTGAGGCTGAGTATGGCAAGAAAATGATCCGTGATTACATGGTGAATATGAACGGCCGCACAAGCGCAAATATTATGGTGATCTTGGTTGAACCAGATGCACGCCCAATCGATACCTTTGCACTCAGCGCTCGCTGGCGTGATGCAATGCCTGCACTGCCAGGTGTTAAATCGCTAAACATTCAAGATAGCATCATGAATGGTGGTCGTGATGACGGAGATATTAGCTTTAGATTAGAAGGTAAACACAAAGAAGAGCTCCGCGAAGTCGCACAGAAACTAAAAGACAAGCTAGCAACTATTGAAGGTGTTGGTGATATCAACGACTCTATGCAATCCGCAACCGATGAAGTGCAGCTTGAGCTTAAACCATTAGCGTACAGCCTTGGACTGACGTTGGCAGATGTTGCATCCCAAGTAAACTTCAGTTATTACGGCCTTGAAGCACAGCGTATTTTACGTGATGGTGAAGAGATCAAAGTAATGATCCGTTACCCTAAAGAACACCGTGATGCCATTAGTGACATTCAGGATGTGCGTATCTTAACGCCTCAAGGCGCAGAAGTGCCGTTGGTAGAAGTGGCTGATGTAAAATTGGTAGACGGTGTTAACCGAATTCGCCGCGAAAATGCCAAACGCACTATTAATGTTTGGGCATCAGTTGATACAGAAATCGCGCAACCATTTGAGATAGCAAAACAGGTTCGTGACGAATATCTTCCTAGTCTATTAAAGAACTATCCTGGCGTTCAAAGTGCAGTAGCGGGTCGCGTACAAGAAGAAATGGACAGTGTTGCGGAGCAAATTCGTGACTTTGCCCTGTCATTAATGATTATCTTCGCACTACTGGCAATTCCACTACGTTCTTATTCTCAGCCTGTCATCATTATGTCTGTGATCCCATTTGGTGTGGTTGGCGCGGTATTCGGTCATATGATATTAGGAATGACAATGAGTAGTTTGTCTTTCTTCGGTATTATTGCCGTGGCTGGGGTTGTGGTGAACGACTCTTTGGTTATGGTTGATTTTGTCAATAAAGCACGCGAAGAAGGCATAGATTTAAAAGCCGCAGCCGTCGAGGCGGGATGTAAACGCTTTAGAGCAATCTTGCTCACTTCGTTGACCACCTTTATCGGACTTGTACCAATCATTATGGAAACGAGCCTGCAAGCTAAAATTGTTATTCCAATGGCAGTATCGCTTGCATTTGGTGTGTTGTTTGCCACGGTGATCACCCTTGTACTTATCCCTTGTCAATATGTGGCACTTGAAGATGTTAAACGCGTTGGTCGCAAATGGTTTAAAGGGAAAGACTCGGCTGATAGCCAACAATCGACACCGGAGCTAGATTCTAATACTCACTAAGTAACAAATTACTAGCCCACAAAAAAGCTCGGAAACTTCCGAGCTTTTTTTGTTTTTTTACAAGATATTACTGACTGTAATGCGCAAAAAAGCGCTTTACTCTATCCATTGCAGGCTGTAAATCATCTTTATGTGGTAAAAACACTAATCTAAAATGATCCGCACTGGGCCAGTTAAAAGCGCGTCCGTGGACAAGTAGAATTTTTTCTTCTTTGAGCAAGTCCAGCACCATGCGCTCATCATTCTTAATATTAAACCGCTTTACATCCACTTTTGGAAACGCATAAAGCGCGCCCTTTGGCTTTACACAGCTTATCCCTTCGATATCGTTTAAACCTTTAAACGCAATATCACGCTGCTCATACAAACGCCCACCCGGTTCAATGAGTTGGTCGATGGATTGTATGCCTCCGAGCGCTTGTTGAATGGCAAACTGTGCAGGAACATTAGCGCATAATCGCATAGACGCAAGCATTTCCAAGCCTGTGATCAAATCCCGCATCACTGAATGCTTACCACTGATCACCATCCAGCCCATGCGGATCCCGGCTGCACGATAGGTTTTTGCTAAGCCGTTAAACGTGATAACTGGGATATCATCACAAAGACTCGCAATTGAAAAATGCTCTGCATCATCATATAAAATCTTTTCGTAGATCTCATCACTCAGTATTAACAGCTTGTGTTCTCTGGCAACGTCGATTAATGCCTCAAGCAATGCTTTGTCATATACAGCACCGGTCGGATTATTTGGGTTGATCAGCACCAATGCCTTTGTACGACTCGTGATTTTACGCTTGATATCTTCGATATCTGGAAACCAGTCTTGCTCTTCATCACAAAGGTAATGCACTGGATTACCGCCTGATAATTTAACTGCGGCAGTCCATAACGGATAATCCGGTGCGGGGATCAACACTTCGTCACCATCATTGAGTAAGGCTTGCGCGGTCATTTGGATCAATTCACTAACGCCATTGCCAATGAAGATGTTATCGACACTAATATTGGGAAAGCTTTTTTGCTGATAATATTGATACACGGCGACTCGGGCAGAATACAATCCTTTTGAGTCACAATACCCCTGTGCAGAATATAAATTTTTTATGATGTCTCGGTGCATATCTTCTGGCATATCAAAGCCAAATGCCGCCGGATTACCAATATTTAATTTGAGGACTTTCATGCCCTCGTCTTCCATTTTTCTTGCTTGATCCAATACTGGACCACGAATATCGTAACTCACACCATTGAGCTTATTACTTTTTGTTATTTGTAGCATCTATAACCCCCTCATTTTGCTCAAGCATATATCACAATGCCGTCTAAATTCTATGCTTGTGATAACTTTTTATGCTTCAAAAAAGCAACTTACAAAGTGAAGTGGTTGGAGTGGGATGAATAAGAGCAATATCAATAAAAAAGGCCGTATAAACGACCTTATTTCCGCTCTTTGGCTTGTGCTGGATTTAAGACTGTGCTCTCACCCACTGCTGCAGTTTCGCTTTTGAACCTGCAACTTGTGCCGCAAGCTTCTCAATAGAGTCATCAACAATATCCTTCTCCTCTTGAATAAGGGCATGTTCTATCGTCTTTGCTAAATCGCTCAAACTAGCGGCCCCAAACTGAGCAGCGTTAGATTTCAAACTGTGAGCATGACGAATGGCAGCTTCTTGATCCTGATTCAAATTCAGCATCAACTCCGATTCTAACCGCTCGAATTCAGAACAACAAAAATGAACCGTATCTTCGAATTGCTCGCCCAGCAACATTTGCATGTTTTCTAGGGCACCTTCATCTATTACGATGCTCATAATTTTCCTTAAATTTAATATTCTATTACTTATGCTAGCCAAATCTGGTTTCTTGTGCAAAGTAAATGCGGGCAAGATATGATAAAATATGACTTATATTAAGAAACACCTCATCAAACATGAAACGTAATACCTGTCCAGTCTGTCAGTTTCCCACAAAAACTTGCGTTTGCTCCTATATTGGTAACGTGATACCAAATGCAACTCAAGTTATTATCATGCAGCACCCGAGTGAAGTAAAAGTCGCCAAAAACACCGCAAAGCTCCTCGCCTTGCAGTTAGGCAGTTTTGCGCTGTATGTTGGAGAAAATACCAGTGACTTTGAAGAGTTGATTAACTTCTGCAACGTAAACCATGTTGCATTGCTCTACCCAAACAGCCACGCTAAGACCTTAACTACAGAACACAATCACGCTCAAAAGCTTGATGCCATCATCTTATTGGACGGGACTTGGAAGAAAGCCACTAAGCTTTATAACCTCAATCCGTGGCTAAGCCAGTTGCCCAGTTTTCAGTTCGATTCGATAAATGAAAGTGAATATACTATTCGTAAATCTAAACATGAATACAGTTTATCAACACTTGAAGCGGCAGCTCAATTTCTCGAGATTGTAGATCAATGCGAAACTTCGGATCTCTACAAACTTCAAGCAGGCATGGTGAAAGAACAGATGACGCGAATGCCTGAAGATGTTAAAGCTCGGTATTAAAGGAAGAAAATGCCAAGCTCGAGACTACAGCGCGGATACACTCGCCGAGGACCCGATTATCGATTCGGCGATCAAGTTGATTTCAGTGAAATCAAACAGACCTTTGGCTTTAAAACCATGACCATTGGTCATTGGGTTACGCCCGAAGAAGCCCGTTTATCCGCCAATTTAATTTATGATGCCCTCGCAGATCTTGCCCAAATATTACAAGTACCGCCACAGGTCATTGGCCTTCGGGGAACACTTAATTTTGCTTTTGGTACAGGCGGTCAACAAGGTGTTCAAGCACATTACGCAGCAAATACGAGAACACTCGCCCTAGCAAAAAATGCCGGTGGTGGCGCACTTGCCCACGAATGGTGGCATGCATTTGATCACTATATTTGCCAGCATTTAATAACACAGCCAAAAAAGCCTTTTGCATCATCAGCTTGGTTACTTTCTACCGAAACAGTATTACACCCACTGAACAATGCTTTAGCAACGTTTTTTGCGCTTATCTTTTTAGATGAACAACATCAAAAACCAAATCGGTATTTTCATACCGCTAAGATTGCTGATAGCGCGAACAAACAGATTTATTACGCACTACCCGAGGAACTAACAGCTCGGATGTTCGAGGCCATTATTGCCTACCACAGCGATATATCAAATTCATTTTTGGCCGCGGGAATTAAGGGTTCAGAACAAGAAAAACTGGGGATTTACCCAGAACATGAACATAGAAAACGATGCGCTGAGCCCATTTTTCACTACTTCAGCGAACTAGGAAAGATTTTATATCACCAGCATAGGTGACTTTACCAAGCCAACTCTTAAATTCAGTAAACGGCAACGGACGTGAAATAAAATAGCCCTGTGCAAAGTCGCAGCCATAGGCCTGCAAACGAATGTAGCTATTGATATCCTCAACCCCTTCTGCCACCACCCTTGAGCCTAAACTGTGCGCCATATCACACGTCGCTTTACATATTGTTTGATTGCTCTTAGATGTCTCAATATCCATCACAAAACTTTTATCAATTTTAAGTTCATCAAATCCAAGTTTACTCAAATATGCAAGTGACGAATATCCAGTACCAAAATCGTCTATCGCCACTTTTACGCCGATTGAACGATAATCATCTAACACCCCTTTAAGTTCAGCTTCTTTTCCTATTGTTACAGATTCCGTGATCTCTATCATTATTTGAGAAGGTGCGAGTGATAATTCATTGATAAGCGTAATAAGCTGTACCGACAACTCTCTTCTACTCAAGTCACGACCAGATACGTTGATTGAAATAACGTGCTCAGGCAATAACTTAGTTATCTCGGCTTGATAATGAAGCGCATGCTCAATCACCCACTCGGTGATCTCGTAAATTTGCCCTGAAGACTCCGCAATCGGAATAAATTCGTCAGGTGGTATGTAACCAAGCTCAGGGTGAAGCCAGCGCAGTAGCACTTCAGAGCCGAATACCCTGCCAGTCCTGAGATCTACCTGCGGCTGAAAGAATAAACTGAACTGTTCATGTTCTATCGCACTTTTAAGAAACGAGGTGAGCTTTAATTGTCGCTCAGTCGAAATAGAGCTTTCAACATCAAATAGATGCCAACGTTGACCATTGTATGACTTAGTATTAAGAGCCTGCAGCGCACGCTGGATAAGCTTTTCAGTGGATTTTGCATGCATTGGATAATTCGCTACCCCAACCTCTAAACTATCTACAATCTGCGTATCTTTGTACCCAACCCCTTCTTCGAATACAGCAGATAAAATACATACATATTGCTCAACTTGACTGACCTCAATTTTACCATCAAGTACGATGGCAAACACTTGCTCTTCTAGGCGATAAATAGGTGTGTTTCCTTTATTTGCAACGGCAGCGCTACCGTAAGTATTGATCTGCTCAGAGACCTCTTTGAATAACTTATTGATGTGCTGATTTGCAAAGGTTAAGCCAAAACTCAGTCTTATTGATGGCAGGATCAGTGGTTTAAAGAGCAGCAATGTATGCGCTTTATTTTGCTCCTCAAGCTTAGCGAGCGAACCAAACAGGGCAAATTTATTGGGCAGCGCCGTCTCTTTATCAAACTCAGCATAATGAATATACATACGCCGCTTTTCCGCATCATGCCAAACCACAAATAGTAGTAAGAACATTAAATGTAGACCGATCAACACATGGTTTACGATTGATATTTGCTCACTTGGTTGGATTAATTGACTTCCAGCAAAACCAATTAATACCGCCACCATGGGAGACCAAATTGCGCAGCAAAAATAAACTTCTTTACGACTGTCTTTATCTTGGCTGACCAAAATCATCGTACTTAATACAATTGCACCAATAACCATTATGGACTGAAGTGCAAACGGTAAATTCACTTTCGCAAATGCCACAACGACACCGCTGAGTAAATAGATATAAGCAGTCGTCTTGATGGTTAGCTTAATCTTTCTATCAAGCCTATTTTTAGTAAGGAAATGATGAAAAAACAAAAGGCTGAAGCCGAGTGCAAAACACACAAAGCTGCCACTGTAATGTAAAAAATGAATGCTATTTTGGTAGCTGAAAAAGATATCAGCGAGTCCTTTATGGGTGACGTAAAGGCAGGCTAATGACAGCAAATAGCCACCAACCGAAAGCAGACTTGCGCGTTTCGAAATAATACCGGTACTGAGCATAAAAATGCTCAATAAAAACATTACCCCTAGAAACAACCCGGTTAAAAATAGATGAGCATTAGTATCTTCTATATAAACTTCATAAGGTTCAATACTTACTCTAGACAAGGAAACATAGGGTGATTGAACCTTTACAATGATCGGCTCAATATAGCTATTAGCATCAATCACCAAATGGGGCGAAAAATGGGATAACGATGTATGATTGTTACTTTCAGGGATTTGAGTTAGTTTTCCAATAGGGTCCGTGGTAAAAAACTCAACACTACCCATGGATGGACGTGCAACTGTTAGCACTTGGTCTGACGCCTCATCGCGTACAAGGTTTGTGATTCGAAGCCAAACCGCAACGCCCTTTGGAATAATTACCGTTTCTTGCGATACACTAAACTGGGCCTCGGAAAAGTCACCATAGCCTACTGAAATTAAAGGTCTTGCCTCTATAGTTTCTGCGGCCAGCTGCGTTTCAGCAGTAGCCAACATCGCAAAGATGCAACACACAATTATTGTAAACATCAGTGTGGCATACCTAGCAGCGCTAAGCCACATACCCATTCTCCTTGAGTCACTTTGACGGTGATTTATCAGCCTATTCGTTATGCAAAAAGCCAAGCGTTAACGTTCAAGAAAAACACCAACTCGAATACATTGGCTATGAGCTTCTCTTTGCAAATCAGGAAGCAACGTCATTCGCGCACTAATACCTGTTGTATTAAGTAAATGATCTACTTTGAAGCGGGAAAATAGTTTTAGTAGCAAGGCAAAAATTTTGCTATTTAGTTGTTCTAAATGAGAAATTTTTAACGAAGCTAATATGCTATTTCACCTTTCAAATTGATTAGAGACTTAATTCAATTGGTATAATACCTATTTCACTTTGTCTACTGCAGTCATTTGCATGACGCTTTCGCCGACAACATAAAAAACGCATTACGATAAGTATGGTTTGGATCAAAGCAAATGCAAAAATATTATTGAATTTAAATCGTTATGGCTATTTGATGGGAAATCAAAAATGTAAAGATGGCATGCCGTTTAGATAAGCTGAGGGACTAGTCTAAACTCGGAATAACAACTTGTTTTCTAGTCGTTGTTATTCCCAAGGTCAGCGTCAGATTTGCTACACAAATCCTCTCGCCTATCTATTCAATTAACTGTCGTCACTAATACGCGAAGCAACCGCACTATTTTGATCCTTATATTTGGCGTCTTTACGCTCGTTATAAGGGAATTGCGCAGCACTTGTCATCGTTTCAAAACTCATTGCACCTATTTTCATGTTTGGCCTAAGTGCCAAAGGCAACTTCCCTGAGTTATAAAACTCTAATACGATGTTTCCAGACCAACCGGGGTCAATACGATGCGCGGTAACGTGAACCATTAAACCTAGCCTTGCCAGCGACGAGCGGCCATCTAACCACCCAACAAGATCGGCAGGTAGCGTTACCTTTTCATACGTCATTGCCAACGCAAGCTCACCAGGGTGCAAGAAAAATGCTTGCCCATCTTCTAGCACGATTTCGTCACTCATGATGGATTCCATCGCGGCATTGATCTGATCTTTAGGACCACTGAGATCAACGTAAGGCGCGGCATGGTCCTGAAACACTCTAAACTTGTTACCCAGTCTTAAATCCACGGTAACGCCCGAAATCATATCTGGCTTAGGTGTAGGTTCGATGATTATGCGTTGTTGTTCAATCGCTTCTCGAATATGGGTATCCGATAATCTCATTCTTAATCTTCCGTCATCACAATCTCAACACCCGATGTTGAGTCTGATTGGTAATATAACATACTGGCAACCAGTTGGGCACAATCAACATAGTGATCTGCTATACCATGATTGTCAGTCTTACTTTCTGAATTAGGCTCACGGACTGTGGCAATGATATCTTCGCCCTGCTCCGTTGCTGTTCTGATCTGTTCGTTGAGCGGTACTTCCGCAAGCAAAGGCACACCATAGCGACTCCCCAACGTGGTGCCACCAGAGTGACCAAAAATATGGTTGCGGCTACCGCATTGCTCACAATTGAAGTAACTCATATTTTCGACCAAACCTAAAATGGGGAGCTGCACTTTTTCAAACATCGCGATGCCCTTCTGTGCATCTGCAAGCGCCAAGGTCTGCGGTGTGGTGACAATCACCGCACCACTGGCAGGCACTTTTTGCGTCATGGTAAGTTGGATATCTCCTGTGCCTGGTGGCATATCAACAATCAGATAATCCAGCTCACCCCAATCCGTTTCATTTAACAATTGAGTAAGCGCTTGAGAAGCCATTGGTCCTCGCCAAACAGTGGCGCCCTCTGCTGGGACCAAAAAGCCAATAGACATGGCTTTAATGCCCGACTTTTCAATTGGTAGTAAGGTTTTATCATCTTTCGCCTGAGGCTTTTCATCCTCAAGAGCCAATAAACTCGGTAGTGAAGGGCCATAAATATCAGCATCTAGCACACCAACTTTCGCACCTTGAGCACGTAGCGCATACGCCAAGTTAATCGCAGTGGTAGACTTACCCACCCCGCCCTTACCTGAGGCAACAAGAATAATATGTTTAATGGCTTTAAATTTTGGTCTGCCGACAACGACGACTTTCGATGTCACCTCAACGGCCTTGCCTAAGTGTTGCTGTAGATAATTAGCAACATCTTGGTCGCATTGGATGGCAAATGGAAAATTAATTTGTACTTGAATTTGCGCCTTTGATTCTTGTGTTTTGATCACCCAATTTGCATCAATGCCCACTGGTAATGCAGCACTACGATAGCCATTTAAAAGCTCAATGATTGCCTGTTTGGTGTTTTTTCCCTTGGCAAACCATTTTTCCAGTCCAAACATACAAATTAAACTCCTCTGGGTGATGAAAATAGCCACGGAATTATGTAACATTCAACTCATTAAAACCAGTCAATTCGCGGTTCATGGTCTGAACGAAGGTGAGTCACTAAGCACACTTGTCCATTCAAGTGTTAACTCGGTGAATAATCAACCAATTCAACACCATCACTTAGAAAGATCGCGCTAAATTCATGGAATCGTTATGACGAAGAGAAAAATTCTCATTACCAGTGCATTACCATACGCAAATGGCCCCACACACTTAGGCCACTTGCTGGAATATATTCAAACCGATATTTGGGCTCGCTTCCAAAAGTTACAAGGCCATGAAGCCTATTATGTATGTGCAGACGATGCGCACGGCACGCCAATCATGCTAAATGCACAAAAGCAAGGTATCACGCCTGAAGAAATGGTTAAGCAGGTGGGTATTGAGCGTCAGCGTGACTTTGCAGACTTCAATATCGAGTTTGATAACTATCACAGCACACACAGTGACGAAAACCGTGAACTAAGCGAGCTAATCTACACTCGTTTAGACGAAAAAGGCCATATCAAAAAGCGCACGATTTCACAGTTATTTGATCCAGAGAAAGGCATTTTCCTACCAGATCGTTTTGTTACTGGCACTTGCCCGACTTGTAAGTCTGAAGATCAAAATGGCGACAGCTGTGATGCTTGCGGTGCAACCTACAGCCCAACAGAATTGATTGAGCCAAAATCAGTGATGTCTGGTGCGACACCCATCTTGAAAGATTCAGAGCATTACTTCTTTGACTTACCGGCATTCGAAGACATGCTAAAAACATGGCTACGCTCAGGTAGTCTGCAATCTGAAATGGCGAACAAGTTAGACGAATGGTTTGCAGACGGCTTACAGCAGTGGGATATCAGCCGCGACGCCCCCTATTTTGGTTTTGAAATCCCAGGCGCGCCTGGCAAGTATTTCTATGTTTGGTTGGATGCACCAATCGGTTACATGGCAAGCTTCAAAAACCTTTGCGAGAAACAAGGCCTAAACTTTGACGAGTTTTGGGGTGAAGGCTCCGACACCGAGCTTTACCACTTTATCGGTAAAGACATCATCTACTTCCACAGCCTGTTTTGGCCTGCAATGCTAGATGGCGCTAACTTCCGCAAACCAAATAACGTATTCGCTCACGGCTTTGTCACCGTGAATGGCGCTAAGATGTCTAAGTCAAAAGGCACTTTTGTAAAGGCTCGTACCTATCTTGAGCATTTAGATCCTGAGTATCTACGTTATTACTACGCAGCTAAACTAAACAGCGGCGTTACGGATTTAGACCTCAACCTAGAAGATTTTGCAGCACGCGTAAACTCAGATTTAGTAGGTAAAGTGGTAAACATCGCGAGTCGCTGCGCAGGCTTTATTACTAAGAAATTTGACGGCAAGCTAAGCGGCTCCGTCATGGACGAAGCGCTACTAACTAGCTTTGTTGCTGCAAAGGATTCAATCGCGACACATTTTGAAAACCGCGAATACAGCCGCGCAGTGCGTGAGATCATGACCCTTGCTGACAAAGCAAACCAGTTTATTGATGCCGAAGCGCCTTGGGTGCTTGCAAAGAATGAAGAGACGCTTGAGCGTGCACATCAAGTGTGCTCTATGGGTCTTAACCTATTCCGCGTATTACTGACTTATTTAAAGCCAATCCTTCCAGGTATGGCGAAAAATGTTGAAGCTTTCTTAAATACCGAGCTTACTTGGGAAAGCGTTGACAACGCCCTTGTTAATCATGAAATCAATAAGTTTAAGGCACTAATGCAGCGTGTTGAACTTGATAAAGTGAATGCGATGATCGAGTCTTCGAAAGAAAGTCTTGAAAAGAAAGTGGGTGGTCAATCTGTAGCAGCAGATCCGAATAGCCCGCTTGCCAAAGAGCCAATCGCTGCGGAAATCGAATTCGATGATTTTGCCAAAGTTGATCTGCGTGTCGCAAAAATTGCCAACGCAGAGCATGTTGAAGGTGCAGACAAACTGCTTAAACTTACGCTTGATTTAGGTGGTGAAACGCGCCAAGTGTTTGCAGGCATTAAGTCAGCTTATGCACCTGAAGATCTTATCGGCAAGTTAACAGTAATGGTTGCAAACCTAAAACCTCGCAAGATGCGTTTTGGTATGTCAGAAGGCATGGTGTTGGCTGCAGGCCCAGGTGGTAAAGAAATTTACATCTTAAATCCAGACGAGGGCTCACAGCCTGGCATGCGAGTGATGTAATCACCCTATTACTTGTATACAAATAAAGGCAGGCTTCTATCTAGAAGCCTGCCTTTATTTTTGCTCAGATCAAACCTTCGCGCCAAATTTCATTATCGAAAATTAACCAAGCCGCGACCAGATACAAACAGCCGCCGTAAAACCGATTCAACCATTTATTATAATTTGGGTCATTCGACACTCGCGCCAACAAATCACCAGCTTTAATCCACACCAAATGCACCGAAATGTTGAGTATCGCAAGCCATAACACCAGAATTAAATTGCCCAACGCGCCGAAGGTATCATTTGCTTACCCACTAAAAAGCGTAAACATAATAAAGACTAATACCCATCCTTTGCGATTCAATATTTACACAACTAGGGCCTGTTGACCTTTGCTGTTTGATTTTTGTTCTCCTGAGTGTGTTTTGATCGCGACGCTCGACTTGCCGCCTAGTAATCTAAGCAAAAGTTGAGCAACAATGAACAAAGCGCACTCAGGGGAACCCAAAGGGCAGCGCTTGATTGGCATTTCTACTGTGTTATCGCCTAACTTACATAGAATAACTATGCTACGCAGGCCCTGCCTTGTATAAATACCAATCAAACTGCTGCAAAAACAAACTTGAAAGATCAACAGGCCCTAATCTAATCGCTTTTTAAAGCGCATCGTCGCAATCATAAAGCCAATCACACTAAAGGCGACCAAACAGAGTAAATCAAAATACAAATCGCTAAAGTGCGCGCCTCGAAGAACTACAGCTCGGATCGACCTTACATAATGTGTGGCAGGTAAGATCTCTGCAAGGTATTGCGCCGCTCTTGGCATCGCGGCAAATGGGAACATAAACCCAGATAGCAATATTGCAGGCAGTAACACAAAGACCGTCATTTGCATTGCTTGCAATTGGTTTTTGGCTTTAGTGGAGATCAGCAGTCCCAAGGTAAGGCTCGCGGTGATAAACAACAACGTCACGATAAGTAGACTTGGCATATCAAAATTGAGCGGTACATCAAATAGCCAATGTCCTAAAAATAGTATTATCGCCATTTGAATAAAGCCAACAAGAATGTAAGGTAGAATTTTACCTAACATTAGTTCGGTTGGCCGAACCGGTGTGGTGATAAGAAATTCCATATTACCCTGCTCACGCTCTCTAACCAGCGCTGAAGAGGTAAATAGGATCATCGTCATCGTTAATATAATAGCAATCAAACCGGGAATAATGTTAACCGACGAACGTTTCTCTGGGTTAAAGTAATTTTGCAGCGCAAAAGCTGGATCTGGCAGTGCAGGCATAGGTAACCTTTTGATGCTAATAGGCAACTTACTGAGCCCTGCCACGGCACCACTTAATAACGGATCGGAACCATCAATCAACCACTGCGCAACGCTATGTTGCGCTGTACTATTACCCACTTTATAGCCACTTAGTTGATAATCACGATTGAGCTGCCGACGCACAAAATCAGCAGGAATAACCAACACGGTATTCACCTTTCCTCTGGTAATGGCCTGCTCAGCCGCCGCAATTGAATCGTAATACCCGATAAAGTCAACAACTTGAGTATTGGCTGCGGTTTGGATCAACTGTCTGGATTGATAAGTCTGACTAAAATCAACAATACCTGCGGAAACATGTCTCACATCAGTATTAATTGCATAACCAAATAGCAACAGCTGCGCCAATGGCAACATCACAATCATCGCAAAGGTAATACGGTCGCGTGCCAGCTGCATAAACTCTTTACTGACGATGGCATTTAACCTACGCAAGCTCAGCATAGCCCCTCCCTGTGCTCGTTACAAACACATCCTCGAGGTTAGCGCGAGTGAAATCCACTTCGTAACCACCTCCAGATTCAGCTCGCAATAATGCCAGAGGTTGTGATTCTTTTTTGTTTATCAACACCCTAAGGCGAGCACCTATTTGGGAGACGGAAATCACACTCGGTAATGAAGCTAAACGTGTTTTTAATGCCGCGACGTCGTCACCCACAACTTCGCACACCGAAACCTTTAACTGTTCCATCAGCGCGATGGGACTATCATCCGCACGCTTTACACCTTGCTCTAAGATAGCAAGCCGGTGACAACGCTCTGCCTCGTCCATATAATGGGTAGACACTAAAATGGTCGTGCCCTGCGCACTTAAACTAAATAACTGCTCCCAAAATGCGCGTCTATTTTCGGGGTCAACCGCTGACGTCGGTTCATCTAAAAAGAGCAACTCTGGTTTATGAATAACTGCGGCAGCAAGTGCAAGGCGCTGTTTTTGTCCACCACTCAACGCACCGGACTGCACCGATTTTTTATCTTCTAATTGGTATTCCTGTAGCAGCTCAGCCACTCTATGCTTAACATCATTGCGTGATAAGCCATAAATTTTCGCCACAAACTCGAGATTTTCCAGCACACTTAGCGACTCGTATAGGGAGAATTTTTGCGTCATGTAGCCTAATCGATTACGCAAGCTTTCACCATGTGCCTGGACATCCTTTCCCATAATACTGACATGACCTGTGGTTGGTGTTAACAGTCCAGTCAACATCCGGATTGTGGTTGATTTTCCGCAGCCATTTGGCCCCAGAAAACCGTAGATTTCCCCCTGTTTTACGGTAAGATCTAGGTCAGAAACTGCCCAATAGTTGTTAAACTGCTTACCCAAACCTTCACTTTGGATCACGATTTCCTTAGTCATTTTGCAGATCCACCCATACCGGCGTGCCTGAAGGGACAGTCACTTTATCAGTGAGCACCACTTCCACCACATACATCAAACGTGCTCTTTCCTCTTGTGAAAGTGCAAAATAAGGCGTGAAGCTCGCGCTTTGGCTAATGTAGCTGACGGTGCCTTGTAGACTTTTATCACTGCCATCGAAATGCACGTTTAGCACACTTCCCAAAGAGACTTTAGCAAGCTGGGTTTGCGGTAGATAAAGCCGAGCGAATGTTTTGTCATCAGCAGCCAGCAAAATAATCGGTGCACCTTTAACCGGACGCTCACCAACAAGCCAAGGTAAATCTTCGACAATGCCGGAAGTGGGTGCTTTAAGGGTAAGCTCAGCGAGCTGTTTGTTGGCAATAATTAGCTGTGTTTGTGCTTCTGCAATTGCGATTTTTGCTTGCTCAATTGTCTCCTCTCTCGTACCATTTTCAAGCTCATTCAGACGTTCTTGGGCCTCTTGCAAAATACCAAGTGTCGACTCAACATTGGCAGAGGCGGTATCCACCCTATCTTGAGAGGTCAACTTGTCTTTGATTAACTGCTTCTGTCGAACAAGTTGCCGCTGAGCTTCTTCCCAAGCGGCTTGTGCTGCATGCACCCTTGCTTTAGCTTGTTTGACTTGCTCGACCCGAGCGCCTGAGAGCAACAATCTATATTGCGCTTGCAAGCGCGAGATTTGCTGTTCAATAGCATTAACCTGTTGTTGCTGCACTACGTCATCGATTTTCGCCAGTGGCTGTCCTTTTACTACTTTATCGCCGCGCTCGACCAGCAACTCAACTAATAACTCTCCGGTTGGGCTGCTGATCTGCACCTGCGGTCGTTCGATAATGCCGAAGATTTTACGCTCGGGTTTAGAGCAACCAACCAAAAGCGTCAATAACACAAAACTAATGATGTAAAACGGTGTTTTCATAATGTTTTCCGTTCAATATGCTGGGATAGAAACACGTTAAAAATAGCTTGCTGATGTTTGCCAAGGGAGCGCCACTGCTCAGTATCCGAGTTTTCGATACCAAGTAGCGGCTGCATCACAGGTGGCACCAAAAAAGGAAATGCCGACAAGCCAAGACAGGTTAAAAGTAACCATTCAGCTCGAATGGGCTCTGCAGGCGAAAGCGTTTGAAAGGTCGAATTTAAAGTACTGACACCGTTCTCTACATGCTCAAAGAAAATCTTTTTTATGATTTCATGCTCTTTAGAGTGCGTATCATGTAGTGCCATAAAAATGATCTTAGGTAGCGTTGGGTATTGGCTCATCACCTGAAAGTAGCGCTCTATAAACTGAGTTAAAATGAGCGGTGAGAGTTCGCGTAACTGTGATTTTTTAATCCCTTCAAGCAAGCTCAGTAGAGGTGCTGCAACTTCGCGAAATACCGCTTCAAACAGCCCCGCTTTATCGCCGAAGTAGTACTTAATCAAAGCAATGTTTACCTCAGCAAGGTCCGCAATTGCTCTGGTCGTGACTCGATTATATCCGCGGTTAATAAACAAACATTTACCAGCGGTGATGAGCTTTTCTCTCGGGGTAATAGCGGCTTCCGTTAGCTTATTTGTCATGTTTCAACTCCATTAATCACTTGATTAATATACTAGGACAAATGTGCAAGCTTCACGACAGCTTTCGTTAATCAAAAAAGAGGAAATGATTAATCACTAATCTACATCAAACTTTCATTGGTTATCTGGCCTTTTTGTGGACAGGCACTTTACTTTGCCCTTATAGCGATGTCTGGGTTGAAAGCCCATTTGGCGCACTACAAAATACCTAACTTAACTATTAATAGGGAAATTCGCTATAATTAACGGCACAGAACGAGAAATATCAATTGCAGCTCAGCAAATCATGACAGTAACCTGTTTGAATGGATAATATAGCATAGTCAGCATAAGAAAAAGCCATTGGTGTACAACCCTCTATAGCTAGACACGTAATTATATAATGTAAAACCCGCTCCCTCAGAAGATGCTCACCATAACCCTTAAATTATATTCACCAACAAAAGTAGAACAAAAACTTAAAATATGTTAAGTTTTAAAAGCATGAATTTTAATTTCATGCTTTTAAATTAAAATTAAGGAAATTTCAATGTCTAAACTACAATCTGAGCTCAAAAAATTTAGCTCGCCTTCTAAAAATAAAAAAATCAACTTGTTAAAGAAAGAGTTGTTAGAGCTAGTATCTAGCTCAGCTGGCGGTGGTGCATTCTACAAAAACCACACAAAATACGTAAAACCAGATGAAGTTCCAAAAACTCTAAAACCATAGAGTCAAAAATTTTCAGAGCACCTTTCTAGGTGCTCTTTTTAAGAAATCATAAAATTAATCTTAAAAAACAAAATGAAATCAATAAAGCACCTTGAAATAATTTTAAAAACAACAGAAAGATGCAACATCAACTGTGATTATTGCTATGTTTTCAACCTTCATGATTCTAGCTATAAAGAAAGAAGTGCTAGAATAAATTTAGATACAATTGAAAGCTTAGTCACATTCACTTCGCAAGCTATTTCTGACTATGGAATTGAAGTCTTAGATGTCATTTTGCATGGTGGCGAACCTCTACTAATGCCCAGAAATCACTTTATCGAAATTTGTGAGAAATTAAAATCCTTTAATTCTATTCAAGTAAATCTAGCTCTACAAACAAATGCAACTCTTATTGATGAAAGCTGGGTCTCTATATTTGAAAAATACGACATCGCCCTGGGAGTAAGCTTAGATGGACCTCAAGAAATAAACGATAAACATAGAGTAGACCATAATGAAAAAGGAAGTTTTGATAAAGTAATTAAAGGTATTGAAAAGTTAAAAGATGCCGAATCGCAGAAAAGAATTAGAAGCTTCGGGTTATTATGTGTGATTGATCCCTACGAAAGCCCAAGTGATATTCTTAAATTTTTTACTCGAGAGTTGTCCGCTAATAGCGTTAGTTTTCTATTGCCTATGGACACTCATGACACTTATAATAAAAAAGATGTAGATAAACTATCTAACTACCTAATAAACCTATTTGATTCCTGGGTAGAGGAGTTTGAAAACAATAATATCACCATACGTATTTTCTCGGAAATAATTAACACTCTAACTAAAGATCTAAAACATCTTGAGCAAGTGAGTTCAAAGTTAGATAATTCTTTAATGATAGGGATATCGTCTGATGGTGAAATTATTTTTGACGAGCTTAGAGGGTTAAATGGAATATCTAATAATCAAAATATAAAAAATCATTCTTTGTCCCAATACATAAGTTCAGAGGCGTTTGTAAAGATTGAAAAACAACTTGAGACTTTGCCTTATGAATGTGCCCCGTGTGTATGGAAAGGGTTATGCAAAGGAGGCGTAGGGTTAGGTGCAGGCATAACGCGACACAGCAAACTTCATCAATTTAAGAATAAATCGATTTTATGTGACTCTTTTAGAGCTCTATTCGCTCATATCGTGAACTATTTAATAGCAAGTGGCTTTAGTGTGGTTGAAATTGAAAGAAACTTAGATTTTTTAGGTGACTCTCTTATCATACAAAGTCAGGAAGTAATTAACTCGGTAAATTTACAATGAAAGAAATAAAAATTTACAAGGCAATATTTTTTTTAAGCATTCTTTTTTCCACTTTTTTAAGCACTGCAAGCAATGTGGAAATAAAAATAACAAAAGAAACAAGTAAGAAAAACTTTGAGATAGAGTATGTTTTTAGAGAAAGCGTAAGATCAATAACGATAAAAAACGCACCTGAAAACTTCATAATGAATTATTGGAGGTTTAAAGATAACCACCCACCCACTATATCACCCAATGGAAAAATAGAGTTTTCCACCCCCAAAAAAAGTTTATCTATAACAATAGATAAGGGGTTCGACACATCTGAAATTCGAGCTTATTCTCCATATCTATTTTTCAAAAGTGGGACTGGTATTTTTCTAGACTATTTCTTACCTAATGAAATAAATTACACAAAGATGGGCAAGGAAAAAAATGAAGAAATAGAATTCGAAATTATAAGTAAAGAGAAAGACAACAATCAGACAACCAGTGGAAATCACCTTAAAATTAGAGGTGGTGATTTTAAAAGTTATTACTTTTTAGCACCTATTGAAACACAAGAATTTAAGGGTGTAAATTTCAAAACCAGCTCAGAGATAGATATTAGACTAACTAATTCAGTTATTGAGAATACAATAAAAGTTATAAACCTATTAGGAAAGGCTTTAGATCACAACCACCCTGGCAGCATTGAAGTTTTAATTTATTATGATAAAAGTAGAGACTATCTAGGCTTTGAAGGTGGTGCTTTACCAGGTCAAATTGTGTTAACTCTAAGTGGAGATGATCTTATTTTAAACCCTTTGAGATATGAACGTGAAATTTTACTAATAATCGCGCACGAAGCTGTTCATCTTTGGAATGGTTATCTTTTTCCAAATAAGGGAGATTCACCCACATGGCTATATGAAGGTAGTGCTGAATATTTATCCTACCAACTGTTACTGTCCTTAGGCATGATATCTAAAGATTATCATGATTATTTTTATAAAAGTGACATAGAAAAGTGTTCTAGCGTGCTTGAGACAGAAGCTTTAGGAAGTATTGATAACACCCCTTCAGTCTTTGCTGCTTACGCTTGTGGTCATGTGATTTTTGACGTCCTCAGCGTTAAGTTCGACAAAGATGATAAATATAAACTTCTCAAAGAGCTTTTCACGCACTCTGCAGGTGGTTATTCATTTAACTCTTTATACAAGCTATTAAAACAAAATGATAGCACTGCTTCGTTAGGAGTTAAATTAGACAAGATATTATCTTCAAAAATTGAGTCTCATGAAAACTTCAAAAGTTTATTATCCACAAAGAGTTCAGGTTAGTTAGTTAATTCATTCATACTGAAGACAATTTTACTTTTTTGAATCATATGATAAGGATAACCAAAGGGGGACAATTACATTTTGGTCCTTAGTACCCTCTAATTATGGCAAACATTGCTGCTCGTTAAGTCGATGAAGCAACTGTCGCGATCGGTAGGTTTTAGGGTTTTAAAACAACTTGAAAGCAAAGTAACCACACGAGACATGACCTCTAGAAGCTTTGTATAGCTGAGTAATGGTGGGAAGTCTTTTTGTGAAATCGAGTAAGGTAGCCTTTATAAAAATTTCAAAATCACGCTGATGTGACATACGAAATAGAAAGACCGTTATCATGGACAGGCACTTTAACTATTGATAGATATCGTGGACAGCCACGTAAAAGTTTTTGAAAATTGGAATATGAACAGCAAAGCAAAAAATCAATTGTCTTTGGTTTTAGATACACCAAATGCTACTCAATCGGGGTTGGAAAAAGAGTGAGCTAACACATTGTTTTAAAATTACATTAATGTTCCCCCTTGTCTAGAGAAAAGGCTTTACGGATAGCAACGCTCTCGCGTCCCACTCCCACAAAGACCCTTTGTAGGCAAGGTTACGGTTAGCGCTAAAACTAGCTGCTAGAAAGGCATTAATTATCTTAAGTTCAGATTAACTTAGTGCAGTTTCATTTTTGGCCGTACCACTCTTAGCACCTTTTCACTTATCCATAGTGCAAAGGTTTTTGCGATACCATGGATTGCGCGCTGATGCATTCTATACAATGAGATGTACATGAATCGCGCTATCTTACCTTCAATAAAAAAGCTATTGCTGGTTAGGTTCCCCATTAAACTACCAACAGTGCTATAACGAGATAAATTCACTAAAGAGCCGTGGTCACTATAGGTAAACTCGTGTAAAGGTTGATTTTTTAGTGTCGCGATTAGATTTTTCTCTACACATTGCGCCATTTGATGGGCCGACTGAGCACGCGGCGGCACTTGAGTGCCATCCGCTTGGGTAAACGCGCAGCAATCACCGATGACATAAATATGCTCATCTACACTGCTTTGTAAGTATTGATTTACCTTAATTTGATTATTGCGAGTAAGCTCGAACAGCCCAATCTCTTTAATAAAGTCAGGTGCTTTTACCCCCGCAGCCCACACCTTGATGTCTGCCTTTAGCTGTTCATCTTCTTTAGTAATAAAGCTGTCTTCAGTTGCCTGCTTTACCTGGGTGCCTTCTCGCACCGTGACACCTAGCTTCACAAGCTCCCGTTTAGCTGAATTAGCAATACGCTCTGGTAATGCAGGTAATATTCGAGGACCTGCTTCTATTAAATCAATACGAAGGCGTTTGGCTGTCATTTTACTCAGCCCGTACATTTTCAACATGTCTGATACATGATACAGCTCAGCAGAAAGCTCAACGCCAGTAGCGCCACCACCAACAATGCCAATGGTTAACGAGTGCTTCGGGTCATCGTCTTGGTGTAAGCGTGTAAAGTTATCGAGGAGTGCATGCTGAAATCGCTCAGCTTGCTGATTTGAATCGAGAAAGAAGCAATGCTCCTTGACCCCCGGCGTATTAAAATCATTGCTAATACTACCAATAGCGAGCACTAAATAGTCATAGCTGACTTGTCGCTCTGGGAGAATACGATGGCCGAGTTCGTCTTTTAGCTCGCTCAGCGTGATGGTGTTATTGATTGAGTCTACGTGGCTAAAACTGCCGAGCTGAAACTGATAATAATGCTTTGCTGCATGAGCAGAATAAACCACTCCATCTAAGTCAGCGTCAATAGACCCTGTCGCGACTTCATGAAGCAGCGGTTTCCAAATATGACTGCGATTTTTATCAATTAATAAGATTTCTGCTTGGCGTTTTTTTCCGAGTTTATGCCCTAATTGTGTTGCCAACTCTAAGCCACCAGCACCACCACCGACTATCACGATTTTAGGAAGTTGCGTATTCATCATGTTGCCCTTAAAAGTATAATACTTAAGTACTCTAGGGTCTTAGAAAAGCACTTAGGTATTTCAAATCCATCATGAAATACCTTGTCTGGCAACGCCTTCAATTATGCGCTTTTTTAGTCTGTTTGTCAGTAAGACTTAGTCACTACATAGTGCTACTCGTTATATAGCGTTGACTCTCAACCCTCACTTTTTCCATAACATACCAAACCCAAAACTCCCCTCCTCAAAATTTACCAAACAATAAATTAAACGCTGTAATACCTTGTAATAGAAATGAAGCAATAATATAAATAGATTATTAACAACAAACACAACTGGCAACAATAATGATGTATCAATAACATAACGACAAGGATCTGAATAATGACTACACCCAACCTAGGTAGAATTGCGGTGAATAAAACAACGTTACTAATGCTGAGAAAAAAAAGCCCTAAGTAGAGAAAAGCTTGCTGAAAACTGTACAAACCAACGCTTCCCAGTATCGGTTTCCACAATAAAACGAGCGGAATCTGGTAATCGAGTACTCTGCAGAACTATTCAAAATTTAGCAAAGTACTTCCAGGTCAGTATTGATACATTAATCGATCAAGCAGAGTCTCCTTTATGGCTATATAGCTATTTGTTAAAAGACGAGCCCACTCCATTATATGGAAGAGAATGGGAGCTTAATCAATTACATATCATTTTTAGTAGAGCGGTGGCGTTACCTTGCGCTCAAACCATCTTACTACTGGGTATGACAGGAATAGGTAAAAGCGCGCTACTCAATTCCTTTATTTGCCACTTAAAGAGAGCGGAGAAAAACTACCTCCTATTTAGTACAAACTCCTGCTTAAATCACAACAACCCTCACTTTTTTGTTGCCAATTTTGTTCGCTCATTATTGCTTGTTAAGGCACATAGTGAAGTAGAGTTAGGCCATCAAATAGAACTCGTTTCTAGCACACCGCTGAGCGCAATTCGTATGCGTCAATGGGCGGACTTGCCTTTAAATTCTGCTCACAAGCAGGCGCTTCGTCAATTTTCAGACGAGCGCTTAAGGTTGCTTGATAGAACCGTAGTCAGTGATTTACTGAAATATCTCAATCACAAAAAAGTGCAAGCGATCTTGATAGACGATGCACACACTCTTAGCGAGCAAAGCAGATATTTTTTGAGCATACTTACACAAGTCCAATGTCATTTTGGTATTTTGTTTATCCTGTCTGCCCAGAAAAAAAATGCTTTTACTCATCCTCCCAAATGGCTCTCCTCTGCACATATTATCTATCTAAAGCCACTAGATATCAGTTCGATGCAGCAATTAGCACATCACACATTATTGAGCCGAGATATGCTTCCGTGCAAACATCAACATAGAACCGCTATTGCCTTAAAGCGGGCATGTGGTAACCCATTATTTTTAATTCAACTACTTTGTGTCACCCATCCCCAATCAGAACTTCCTGAAACCCTACAGCAACTCACTCAACACTACCTCAACTCGATGCCATGTGAAGTTGTAAATACCCTTAAGTTTGCAGCGCGAATTGGACAACACTTCGATACGAAACAACTTCACCAATTTAATGAACATAAAAAAATCCGTGCTCCCTTGTGTGTGTTACACAAAATGTTGAGCAGTGGATTGATAACCCAAGACGCTGAACACTACAGTTTTGTGCACCCTCTCGTATGGGAATCTCTGAGAAGTCACGCAAACGACTTAGAACTGGATTGGTATAAACACCATCAATCTAATACACAAAACCAAGTGACCCGTATCTGAGCCAATATCTGAGTCAAAATATCCATATCGTTTCCTTGACCCCATAACATGCCATTCAAATGAACCTTGAATGGCATGTTTTCTGCAATATGAGAAATAAGGAAACACCATGTCCATACTCGTAAAATTAACACCTTCAGCACAACCTTGGATTGGCAGTAGTGATGTACTTTTCAAACTGAAACAGCAAATTCAACATTTAGCACAATGTGATTTACCCATACATATTGTTGGTCAACCCGGTTCAGGGAAGCATTTGGCTGCTTGCCATATTCATGAGCTGAGTAAGTCGCATTCTGAAAATATGATTGTATCGTGTGTAAACCATTGGCAAGGTCAATGCGCAGCAACCCTATTAGAAGAGCTTGTCAACCGAGCACAAAGCGGTACCATTTACCTCAAAAATATCGACGCACTGACCCAAGTGCAGGCCGAGTCAATCAAAGACTACTGGCTCACCCTTTCCCCGCAGTCTCCCGCGCCACGATTAATCACCTCAACTAGCGCGGAAAAGCAAACCTCTGGAGACACACATATGCAGTCCGATTCTTTTCTGAGTTGGTTACATTATCATTGTCTTGAACTACCCATACCTCCTCTTTACAACCGTAAAGAAGACATTATTGCCTTAATAAACCACTACAAACATACTTGTAAACATCTCGCCAAACTGCAATTTCAAGGACCTGCGCTAGAAGTCTTAACCAGTTATGATTGGCCACATAACGTAAAACAGCTCAAACGTTGTTTAGACAAACTGACGTTCTTATGTGAGCAACCAGAAATCACTAAACAGACTCTGTTGACTCTATTCCCCGCTATGGAAAATAAACCTTCACCAACTAAGGGTAATCTTATCCCACTAAAACAAGCTGAATGCGATTTTACCCAAGCCATGCAAACACTGATATCCTGCGATGATGAGCACAGTTACACCCCTTCAGATAGTCGTGAGGGGGTCGACTTTACTCCGTTATCACTGCTTAGGCCTGTCAACAAACCTCATCCTGCTTTAGCAAGAGCGCTGCAATATATTGATGACAATTTTAAGAAGCCACTGAGCCTAAGCGAGGTTGCCAATTATGCGTGCGTCAGCCCTTCTCATCTCTCGTTCTTATTCAAACGTTATGTTGGACAGTCATTTAAACAAACTTTGCTACGGATAAGGATCAAGACAGCAATGACGCTTTTGCGTGAAGACCCTTATAGTCAAGTGACTGAGGTATGTGACGATGTCGGCTTCTCCGATCTGAGCTTTTTTGTTAGAAAGTTTAAGTCTGTCGTTGGCGTCAGTCCTGGTGCCTACCGAGATCACCGTACAAAACACTGAATAACGGTACAACCGTGTGCTGAATGCACCTCTCTCGTTCAGCACTTAATTAGCTGTAGCAGCGGTTAGAATATTTCTTAGCGAACAGATTTAATTTTTGGTCTTTCAGCTCGGGTGATTTAGATAAATCTACCAAGTAGTTCCTGAGTTATACCAATAATAATGCGAAGTACTGCCAATTCTAACCCTACTGCGTTTTCTATACTAACCTCAGTGTTTAGGAGCTCCATCTAGCTTGTTAGACCTAAGCACCACTCATATTTTTTTATTCGTCAAACTTAAAGCTAAAAAGGTGGAATTATGGCATTTCCAACAGCAGTAAACGATCAAATTACCGACTCGGTCACTCAGGCAAACGTAAAGGTATTAGGCGACGCTCCAGCGATGTCTATGGGTAACTTATTTCAAGCTACCTCTCAGGCATTAGCTAACGCGGCACACAATGCGACATCAGCTCAACAACAAGCTGCAATGACAGCGCAAGCGGCAACAACGATGGGGGTGACTACTTTATATTCTATTGACACCGCAACCACAGGTATTGCAACAAAAAGTATTCTTCAACCACAAAAACAGCCGGTTGCTGGATTAGGTTAATTCTCGGCTCCCCGATACTTGTTCAACATCGCGCACAGCAGCGACTCAACGAAGACGCTTATCTGGGAATGTGAGATACCTACAAACACAGCTAACGATATTTAGGCTGAACTTGTTAACGACAATAAGGATAACACTATGGCTTTTCCAACCGCTGTAAATAGTCAAATTACAGACTCTGTTACACAAGCCAATGTACAGGTGCTAGGCGATGCGCCTTCTATCGCTATGGGAAACCTCTTTCAGGCAACTTCTCAGGCATTGGCGAACGCGGCTCACAACGCAACGGCCGCACAACAACAGGCAAATATTACTGCGCAAGCAGTAACAACAATGGGCGTAAATTTACTTTACTCCATTGACACTGCAACGACTGGCATCGCGACAAGTAAGATTTTTGCATAACGTACTCGGTTCAGTCACAAACTAACGGGCTTTAACGCCTAGATATTTAATACTTTAAAAGGAAGATAGTTATGGCATTTCCAACAGCTGTAAACAGTCAGATCACTGACTCAGTCTCACAAGTGAATACGAAAGTACTCGGTGACGCACCTGCTGTAGCAACTGGTAACTTTATGATTGCTACAAGCCAAGCACTCTCAAACGCTGCACACAATGCAACAACTGGACAGCAAAATAACAATGTGACAGCTCAAGCCGCATTGGTGCAAGGCGTAGATACCCTAATGAGTATCAATACGGCAACTACGGCGGAAGGCATCACTAAAGTCTACCGTTAAGTGCTAAGTCGTACTGATGGATCCAACATCAGTACGACTTTACTCACAAAGACTTAAGTGCTGCTCAATTGGAGAAATACCATGTTACCCCTTGTCGAAGCACACACTTTTTCACTCGGTGTAGCCGCCATCACGATGGGAAACTCTATCTCTTTATTGATGGAGAACGCCGTGCAGAACGAAGCTCGAGGTCAGATGATATCCAGTGCAAGTGTAGCACAGTGCTGTGCACTCATTATCAGCTCTGGCGTAGCTTCCGTTAAACTAGGATAAGAAAGGAATTAGCAAAATGAGTACAGTAAACGACCAAATCTCTGATTCAGTGAATCAAGTTAATACCCTATTGACGGGCTCTGCTCCAATGCAATCTATGGGCATGCTCAATATTGCAGCAACCGAAACTATGGGGATGTCGATGTATAACGCCGTCACAGCACAGCAAAACGCGCAAACTTCGGCCTCTGCTGCTGCGGCAGCGAGCTGTGCAAAAATGCTACAGCAGTCACCGCCTAAACCAGAAAAGCCCAAAGCGCCTGAAGAACAACTGGATCTAAGCAAAATTGAAGAGGTAGTACAAAAACTCCTGCATCAATACCTCGACCCTGATAGCAAAAAAAGCACCTAGAGGTAAACCCAACATAACTTAAATTAACTGAGGCAAAGCATATGAATGAGTTAACAAATGTCGGGCCATCAACACAAGCGACGCTTGATATCATCAAAAATGCCAGCTTAAGCGGCGAGCTAAATAAACTCTCTGGTGCCGGTAAGGCTTATCAGTCAGTTTCTCAATCAACGGCAATTGCAATTCAAGATGCAACCGACAACCTAAGAAATATCAATACCATGGCGACTACCGCAATGGGGGTTGCGATTTCACAAATGCTGGCGACTGGTAAGGTCGAAGAATACAACAGTATCATCGAAGCGGCTAACAAGATGGTTGAAAACGGTACGAAAAACTTTGGCGATGTCGGTAGTTCTGCCAGTGATCTACTCAATAATTTTCCAAGTGGTGGAAGCTAATGGGGGCTCACGTCACTGACGCTGGCACGGGAGGCAAACATGACGATCGTAGTGAATAACACAGAAATTGAACAGTTGGCGCAATTTTCCGACAAAACGCAAACCTTGATCCAATTTTTAAATCAGGGAAAAGAGAGTGTCAACGCCCTCATACAACAGAGCGAGATAATGCGCTTTTCGTCAGAAGCGCAATTTATCGAGCAGCTTTACTTGGGATTGATGAATTCAACGTTGATCTACTTACATCATATTCCCATTTCAATCGATGTGAAAAAACTACTCGAGTTGACTACTAATGATCTCAGAGACCTCGCGACCTTGAGCAATCGAGACTCTGAAAAAGACAAAGCAATTTTAGCTGATCTGTTAACCAAATACCGTCTGTTAGATAGTACGATTCTGAACAAAATTGCACTGTTTTATCGACGTTATAACTTGAGTTACCATGCTCTGGGTTGGAGCGCCTCATTTAAGGATCAACTCAACTTATACCATGTTATTTGTTATTGTGAGCGTTGCTATGAACTATCAAATCAAACCGTTATCCCAGCGTGCCAATGGGCAACTCAGCAGGCACAAAATCTAAGTGAATTTGCTCGATATTTATGTATTTACCTTGAGTGGAAAAAGCGCTCACCAAGTCCTATTAGTGCGCTAAATGACGCAATTACTACCCTCTCTCCGGTGGTTAATGCCAACCTAGATTCTCCTGTGGTCACCTACGAACTTCAAGCTATTGATCTACACAATGCGATTAAGCAATGGCATGAAAGTGGAAAATATCTGGGCTTTAGCAGTTTCAGCGCAGGCTTGCTTAATATCGTGCTTAACATAGACCTAGGTAAGGGCGATTTAGTGCAAGCTGCAAATGACTATCTTGAAACGCTTCAACATACGCTAATCAACTCATTAGCGAAAGACAGCTATATCTGTCAGGCCGGCCAGTGCCGGCACTATTTATATGACCTATATCACAGTGAAGCGTTGCTTGATGTTGATAGCCAAGGCTGCCTGAGTGTGCAAACTCACTGGCCGCTGGTTGCATAATAAGAGGACTGAACAATGAATACCAAAAATCAAAAGGTTACAGCGCTTGGTGAACTCTCTCAAGCCGTTATGCCGAAACAAATGAATAGCATTTTAGCCGACATTGATACCATGCTTAACCGCGCACAACACACAATAGATATGTCATTACAGCAATCTTCACAGCTAATTGAACAGTCTCGTCAACACCTCGCCAGCATTCATAATGCGCTCGAGAATGAGACCCAGATAAACCAATCTGACGCTCACGAAACGCCCTACCAAGATACATTACTGCAAGCGCAAGTAACACAATTAGAGGACCAGCAAGCACAGATAGAGCAAGTATATACGGAGCAGGAAGTCGCAGCTCGCCAAAGTGCTGAGGCCGCACAACAAGCGATGGAAGAAACGCTAAAAAACATGGAAAAGCAGCTAATGCATCAAAATCAAGTCTTTCAACATGATGTAATGCAGCGCAGTGCTGACACGCAAGGCGAATAAAACAAGTTGCAGGGAGCCTGACCACAATGATCCAGATAGATTGTAAACCTATAGCCTGGTTACCAGACGAAGACGTAAAAATTGCAGCAGCAAATAAACAGATGCAAGCACTCATGGCGCGCCTGGTAGACGCACCTAAATATCATACGCTGACAATTGAAGATAGAAAGCAGCTAGTAAGCGAGGGCTACGCTCCTGACTTAGTAGATAACCTAGTATTTATCACGCTCAGGCTGACAGGCTTAACAGAAGACTTGGTTAATGTGGGGTTTAACTATGCCGCTTTTGATACAGCGCTATTTGCATCCGATCATTTGAAAGCTCACTTGCAACAACTCAGTAATGGCTGCTGTGCCTATTGCGAAAGCTATTTATTAGCGACAAACTCCGGCGAAGTTGGCCACTTCAGGCCTGTTGAGTTACTGGAAAGACCGGTTTCAACACATTTAGACGTAGTGGCGACCTGCTCGCCGTACTTTTCATTGGCATATGATCAAAACAACCTACTTTTTGTCTGTAATGCTTGTCACGAGCAATATAAAGGTGGTCAATTTCCACTTGTTGGCGAACGTGCGCCACTGATTAATATCGACCAAGAGCAGCCCTTACTAGTCTGCCCTTACCTAGAAGACCCAAGACAATTTGTCCGCTTTGACCCTCAATCAGGTCGAGCCTATGCCTTTGATGTTTTGTCTACTTTTTTGATGGACAGCAAATCTATCAGTCAAAATGAAGCCGAGCAGCTTGTTTGGTCACAGCCCGAATTACTTCAAGAGTCACACGACTTGATGGAATCGCCTGCGTTTACGAGATGGCTTCAGTCCTTAGACAAGGATAGCGCAATACAATTAACCAAAGGTCAAACTACGATTGAAATACTTGGTTTAAACCGCCCAGAGCTGGTTATTTCACGTCTGAACGCAATTGGCCAATTACATTTTGCTTATGAACGCTTTAAGTTAAGTAAAAATGACGATTTGCCAGCCTTTATTGACTCACTCCCGCTTTTGCAATACCGAAGTTTGGCTATAGATGCACTACACACTTGGTATAATCAACAGAGTCCTCAAGCAACCGCAGACAATACCACGACTCCTCAAAACCAGCCATCCAGTTTGCCATTTCCAAACTGGTTTCGAGCGTCATTACGCTATTGCGTGGAAGAGTCTAACCTTGCGGATAACCACAAACGAAACTTAGTTTTCCTTTCCGCCAACGATAGACTCTACGGTCAAAAGGCCAAAGAAAGATGTGTATTTCTGCCAGTAAACTGGAAACAGGACAAGCATAAGCTCATCAAAGTGCGCTCCCAACGCAATATTTGGGAAACTTCTTTATCTGAACTAGCTGACTCGCGGCCGCTAGAGCTCATCAATTTGTTTACTCATAACGATGTTTGGGTTGAAGGCCCATTCGAAGCACTACACAGTGCATAATTTAACCATTAGTAAGGATATTCCATCATGACCACTCAAAATGAACAATCGGTTCTCAGTGCAGAACAACAAGCAATGCAAGCAGTATCACAAGCTGAGGTCGCCACGGCAGCTCAGTCCACAGGCCATGCTACGGCAACGCCTTCTGAGGCTGAAAATGTCGCTAACAACGCCGTCGTCGCAGCAGATCAGAGTGTCTATCAGCAAGCGTTTGATGCACCTGCCACCTCAACCCCAGATGAAGCAGAGCAACAAGCAACCCGAGCAGTTGAAGCTACCGAATAAATGTCACAAATACCCGGCTCAGTCGGGTATTTTTCATGAATACCTCCTTTCAGTTTGCAGTAACCTTACGAATAAATACCAACGACTCCAGACTTTTTACCAATCGTTACCGCTATACCATGCCTATAGTAAAAGTATCCAGCAAGCACGAAACAACACGATGACATTTTATCAACTCACGACCAAACAGCGCCACATTACCGGAACGGTAAAGCAGAACCCCGCACGTCAGCGAAGAGCAAAAAACGTTCCTCTTCAGAGCTGCGCTTTACCAATACGCCTCAGACGTGGCATGGAAAAACTATCTGGTGTTAATTTGGCTAATGTGCGAGTGCACTACAACTCGTCAAAGCCTTCGCAAGTACAAGCTCATGCATATGCTCAGGGTAAGGATATTTACTTGGCCCCAGGTCAAGAGAAACACCTTCCCCACGAGCTTGGTCATGTTGTTCAACAAGCGCTGGGGATAGTAAAGCCCACCACAGAGGTAAATGGCATAGCTGTAAATGACGACCCAACTCTGGAGCAGCAAGCAACGGACTGGGGAAAATTGGCATTATATTTAGGTGAGCAGATGAAAAAATGTAGGGACGATTTTCCGGTAAACATAAAAGTCAGCTCCCTTTCACTCCCAATTTAAAGTAAGGGATTAAAACTGACCTAAACCTATTTATTAAATTAGTGGGTTTATTTTAAATTCCATACTGAAAATAGGTAATTCGGCAAAACTCATTTTCAGAAAATCAGCTTTTATCTGGATTGAAAATTACCTCTCACAATCACAAATGAGAATCGGAGAAATTAGGCTCATGTATGCACAATTGAAAAAATCAAAAGGGCATAACGGTATATTAGATTGCAATTATACCGCCACAGAAAATAGTTCGTTAAAAAAGAGTAAGGAGAATTTAGATGCTAAAGCAGCTGCAGTGATCCAAAAAGTGGGGCTCTATGATTATCTCACTGGTAATCTAACTGAAGATGAGAAAGATGGGCTATATCTCCGTCGCTCAAGTTATAATCCGCTGAATTGGATAGCTCAAAACAAGAACGAAAACTTTGAACGAAATAATCAAGCTTATCACTCTACTTCTGTGCATGGTGCTCAAAACTCGCTACAAAATATCAGAAATAGACATTACGCAAATCCCGGAGGCCCCAGAGGTATGAGTGCAATGATGAACACTCTCACAGGTGCCGTAGGAAATATTAGAAGACAGCAACATAGCAGTCGCTTTGCATCCTCTAGCTGGGAAGCTCATGTAAGAAATGAAGCTAGAGAACAATTCAATACTGCAGCAAATGCAGTTGGTCTTAATGTAGTTTGGAATGATACCCCTCCTCCGTTTCGTGCTGTGATACCAGGTCTTAGCAGCTCAATGTTCTTCATTACCTACTCGAATCCAATCACTGGTAACTACGAAGTTGGCGTGACCTCCAATAGGCCAAACATTGGCGCTGAAAGGCGCTCTCAAGTAACAAATGTTGCTAAGGTAACAATTAACTATTATCAATTACCAGGAAATCGAGTATCTGCATGGATAGGTCAAATGTTCCCAGTGCCTATAGCCACTCATGCACATAACACCGGTCCGGTACAAGTTGCAAACTTCCACGGAACGGCTTGGAGCCTATCAGATCTTAGTCCAATAAATGATTGAGTAAAAAGGTCATTTTCAACATCACAGACAGTCGAAAAGGTTGGCGAACACTAGTTAACCTTTTCGACGCTCAGATCGATTCGCCTACCGTTTTCTAAAACGCTATGTCTAACGGCTTATCATCCAAATATGATCCATTACTGTAGCTGGACTAAGATAATAGTCTGCCAGTAATATTTCTCTCTTATTTTAGTACTCTCATATATAAGGAACAATGATGTCTAAAACCATTACCTACTATAATTCAGGTGCTATTCCTTTGGCCAATGCCGGTGAGCTTCCTTACGATGTAGTAAACTTGGCGTTTTTATCTTCAGCTTCAAACAATCCGTTTAAGCTAATTTTAAGCGGTGCAATTGCTGCTACAGAGACCAGCTTCACAGCCCATACGGTAGAATCGATACAAACCATGCAGCAAAATGGGCAAAGAGTATTGATCTCATTTGGTGGTGGCGATATGGATCACAACGTATATTACTCGTTATCTCAAGATCCAGACAGGCTGGCTGATTCCTTGGCGGACTTTGTTAAAAATAACCATCTGGACGGCATTGATATCGATTATGAAGATAGTGCTGCATTTATCGCGAATGCAAGTTATGACGGCGTACAGTTTCTCGTATCATTAACACAGGCTCTCAGAAAACAACTGCCCTCACCCCGCTACTGTATTTCCCACGCCCCGCAACCTCCTTACCTAGAGCATGGTGGTTACATGGCAGGTTATCTTAAAATAGTCGAACAAGTTGGAGAGGATATTGACTGGTTAAACGTTCAGTTTTACAACAATCCACCTTGGAGCGCATGCCCAGATCAAATCGTTAGTTCCTATATGGACTATATCAAGCTACCGAATATGTCTGCGAAGAAAATTATTGCAGGATTCCCAGTGACAGCACACGATGCTGGCTCTGGATACATGCCGGCAGGGACTATTATTCAAGCGATTATTGACCCCATTCAAAACACCACTGAACTGGGTGGTATTATGAACTGGCAGTTTTCAAGTGACGCAAATGGCGATTGGATTAAAACCATCAAAAATGCACTTAAAAACTGAATATTGCTTCTATTCTTTGGCCGCCTTTGTCGGCCTATCTTCCTACATTCACCCCAATAAAAGCGATAAAGTAAAATATACCAACTGAAAAATAACTTTTACCAAGTTGGTAAAACCAGCCTCTCTTATAGTTAATTCAACCAATTTATCTATTTGGTTGCTTTCACCCTGAATTAATTAAACGCATTAAGTGAGACTAGATTATGAACGCCAAAAAACCTTTAGGTTCAAAAGACGATCCAAGTTATGTCAGAGTAACGAATATGCCAGATCCCAATCTGGCCTACTCCAGTGTTGCCCACCCAGGTGCAAAAGGCTTTATTTATAACGGTACCATGAAGCCAAGTGTCGCAGACAAATATAAAGGCGAAGGTTATAGCTTTTGTATGCGCAACCTTAACACACAAGACAATGAGTGGGATGTTGCGCTAACGGCTCAAGAAACCGACAGAATTACGGGCACCAGTGACAAGCACGGATACGCGCTGGCATTGATGCCGATGTTTATCCTGAACGTGTCTTCTATCAATAACACCAATAACAATCCTCTTGATATAGCTAACAACGTTCTTGACCTGTTAAATAGCGCCTCTATTCCTATCGGTACGACAGTCTGGCTACAGCTAAAAGACAATGACAATGGTGCTAAATCTGACCAAATACAAGAAATTGAACACTATATATTTCAATCAGGTTATTCAATAGGTATTTTAGGCGATGAGGTGCAGCTACAGCAGCAAACTAACGGCCGTGTACTTGAATCAACTTATACTCCATTTGAAGAATCAAATAGTGGAACCACAATACGCACAATTATGATTGGCGAAAACTCAGGTACTTACCCAATTTACTGGGCACTTCAATGATCTTTATGTAAAGACTGAGCAGGATAACCGATTCGCCTGCTCTTTTACGTAACCAACCACCTCTTAAATAAAAGAACCTGCAGCAATTAGTCTGTTATACCAACATAATCCCTAAAGTTGCCAATCAGATTCGCAGCCGCACAAACTACACTGTGGAACGCTTATTTAAAAAATAAGGAAGTAAAATGTGGCAATCTAACTTTGAGCCTTTAGCTCAAACTCCTTCCAAAGCGGCTTTAAATGCCAAAGACGTAGAACAAGAGTGCGACTGGCTGCAGCATACTATTCAATATCGTGTGTCACATTACTTTGGACAGTCACTTGACAATACTGAGCAAGAATTTCCACTGCCACCTACGCTAGATAACTCAGACTCTCAATTTGCGGACTTTATTACCCGCAGCAAGCCAAACCTGATTGAAAGATTATTAATTATTTTAGCATTTGTCCCGGTTATCAAAGCCCCTGTACTCGACATTTTCCTGTCAATCAACGAACAAACAAACCGCCCTTTCAGTGAGTTTGGTATACAAGAATCTCAAGGGCAGATATTCACAACGGGGATCACGGCGGCATTCATTCTTAACGGAAATAATCTCAACACGGAGTTTGATGTCCTTCAAACGCTCCACTCCAGCCAATTGCTTAACCTTCTGGTGGATAGTCATCGAGAATCTGAGGGTATATCACGATTAAACGTTCCGTTGGTTCTTAAACCCGAGTTTATACAAATGTTCACGACTGCAGAGCCATATCGGCCAGAAACAAGTCATCAATTTCCTGCAACTCAAGTAAACACAACACTTGAATGGGATGACGTAAAGCTACCAGATACCACTCGTCATCAGCTAAACGAAATTATTACTTGGGTTCAATATGGCAAGACATTACAAACGCAATGGAAAATTGGTAAACAGCTCCGCCCCGGTTACCGTGCACTGTTTTACGGCCCTCCTGGAACAGGAAAAACCCTAACGGCGAGCGTACTTGGAAAAATACTAGATAAATCAGTCTATAAAGTCGATTTATCGCTTATCACCTCAAAGTATATTGGAGAAACAGAGAAAAACCTTGAACAGCTGTTTAGCCTTGCAGAGCATCGTGACTGGATCCTTTTCTTTGATGAAGCGGACGCGCTTTTCACTAAGCGCTTAAAAACCAGTTCTTCTAACGATCAGTTTGCTAATCAAAATGTCGCCTATCTGCTGCAGCGTATTGAAAGCTTTAGCGGTGTGGTGATCTTAGCTTCAAACTATAAAGATAATATCGACGACGCGTTTTTTCGCCGATTTGAATCGATTGTCCAGTTTCAAGCGCCAAAGGCTGCACAACGACTAGAAATTTGGCAAAGCGGACTTTGCCACCAATCTAGCCTGTCAAGCAGCGTATGCTTAAACAGACTTGCAGAGCAATATCCACTAAGTGGAGCTGATATTATCAATGTATTACGATTTGTATCATTAAGATTACTCAGCGAAGCGCGCACAGAAATAACCATTACGGATATACGTGAGGGCATAAGTCGACTTTCTAACCACCAAACTCCACTTAGGTGGTGATCTCATCACACTCACACCTTTTACTTTTTCTAGACTGGTTGAACTCACAATTTGAAAACATCATAACTTCTACCAAGTTGGTAAAAGCGGCCCGCGATATAGTTAAAAATGCCAACTCAGTTGGAAATGTCAATTTATGCCCACTTTATCAATACGGTTTAGTCAGCAGGTGACTTAGCTAAGAGGCAAGTTCGCTGTGAATAAAAAGCTGACAACGAATAAAGTATTCCTTAGCTGATAAACGAGTTGTAATTTAAACCTGTTTGATGGACAGGCATAGCTAATGACTAACCCCATTGCGAGAAAAGTATGGAGCTCTCATGGTGGGGTTATTTTTACACCGGCAATACCAGCCTTAGCTCAATCGTACAGCCGCAATGCGTAAAAACAACCAAACACTGTTAAATATTACGCGCTTGAAAGTCGTCTAATCTACCACAAAAACAGTTAGTTAAACCAAAACATCTGTGACAGAGAGGGCTACATTATTCTTTAGTTATTAACGCTAAAAAGCAACTAACCATTAAGGAAAAAATCATGGCATTTCCAACTTCTGTAAACGATCAAATCACTGACTCAGTCACCCAAGCAAACGTAAAAGTACTAGGTGATGCTCCAGCAATGTCAATGGGTAACTTGTTCCAAGCAACTTCACAAGCGCTTGCAAACGCAGCTCATAATGCAACCACAGCTCAGCAGCAAATGGCTGTTACAGCTCAAGCTGCCACCACTATGGGTGTTACAACTCTCTATTCGATAGACACAGCAACTACAGGTATTGCAACGAAGAAGATCCTTGCAAGTAGTTAACACCAAAGTGAAGTGCTGTGCTCCATCAGCACTTCTTCATCAAAAAAGAGAATAATATGAGCGAATTACACCCTGAGGTCACCTCAGCAGATCCCGCAATTTGCAGTTCTAAAGAAACAGAAACACAAGATAGCAAAACTTGTGACTCAGACACTCTTGGCATAGCGCCGGTAGAGGCAAACGATGCTAGGCTACCGAGCGCCCAGCAAGACCTTGACTCATCCGAGCAAATGCAAGCGCAGGAAATTCAGCATCCTACTTCCGTGCAATGCGCTGCTTTTGACTACATTTATGCAGTGGGGCAAGTAGAAATAGTCTTTCCTAATGAGGGAATAAAAAAGCAATTTTTACAAGCCGCAATGGAGCTCGCAGTCGATGAAAGAGCCTATTACGAAGTTTTCACTAATAAATCATTGCCGATTGGCGATCCTAACAGAGACAAATATCTTTATCTTGCCGAGCAAGTTTCTTGGATTTTAGTCATTCAAAAACAGCTGAGTTACCACTTAACTCCCGCGACAAAAGTCGAGTTAGAAGCGCTAATTGAAGCGCTACAGCCACCTAAAGATACACTGGAGCTAGTGTATACCTGCGTCATTGGCCATTCTTCTAATAACCACGACTCCAATTTAGCTGAGATAGTTTGTCATCAGGTATATCATCAAACATTGTCAGAGCTGCATAATACAATTCAAAAAATTTCCAGTGCGGAAACCAATGCCATTCAAGATGTGATAAAAGCACTAGAAGTCGAACCAAATGCTGGCCGCGATGACTTTGATAGAGCTAAGAATTTTGTTGCATTTCGCTATCCAGATATCTACTTACAAACCCATAAAATGCGTCTTGGGTCTGCAACCGTGCCAAGTGCTTCTCTAACCGACATCACGTTTTCCCAATTTGACGCAGTGTCTGAACATAAGATTGTTGATATTACGCTAACCTATAAAGAAAACGCTTCTGCTAAACATCATTATTACTTTTGTCGTATCGACGTGAGTGGCTTGTATCCTTTTATCAATACAGAAATACAACAATTCCTCCCGCTGCTGAATACGATACCACTGGATTAATGCAAAGGAAGGATATAAATGAAGACCTCAATACACAATGATAAAACAGTGCCAATACAGTTTGCGCCTCATGACAATCATGATACATCTATTTATGCAATTGGTGTTATTCAACCAAGCTTTCCGACCTTAAACCTCGAAAAGCAATATGAAGCTGCTGCGTTGTCTATAAAGGCCAATCCCGAAGAGTTTTATAAAGTGTTCAACTATCGTGTAACCATGGACAGTCAACCTCAGTTGAGTTACAGGCCATTTTTATATTTAGCGCAACAAGCAACATGGGTTCTTACCATAAACCTGGTAGACACTTATATCCTTGAGCCAGATACACCGACACAACTGAATGCACTGATCAATACAACAGAACAACAAAATACTTATGTGGTTATTGGCGAGCTAACAGGCGAACATGCCGCACAGCACTACGATGACATTGCTTTGCCAACCGCCACGGTAAAGCATCTAGTTGCCGTTACCGATATCAAAGTCCCAATACTCAAAGATGGTAAACCAGCCAACCAACAGCTTGAGCTGCCCGCACTTAAGCCTACTATTGGGTTAACTAAAAAAGACAGAGCCAGTAACTATTTTTTGAGTCACTTCTATCAAATCGTCGTTGATAGCAGCCAACACTTATTGATTGATGATATTCAAGCTATTCAATTGCAACAGATACACTCTGAACCAATGCGCCACGTTGTTGAGTTTATTCTGTGTAGTTCAGATCGTAGCCGCTATGCCTGTAATATCGACGTAACCAACCACTATCCTTTTGTTTCATCCAGACTAGCGCCATTTGCGAAAAGTATTTAGGGAGGCTTCATGAACCAATCATTATCCACTCAACAAAATTTGCCACTTAGTCAGAGGTTGGCCAACGATGAAACAAACTCTGAACCTTCAGTCGTATTCACAAATTTTGTCTATGCCGTGGGTGTGATAAATGCCCAATTCCCGACCCTTAATCTAGAAAAAGAGCTATATCAAAATAGCTTAATGGGCAACCAAGAAACACAGCTTCCCATGTTGGAGAACGTCAATGACGACATTGCGCTACAAAGGCTCAACAGGAATAAACAACTTAATCAGGAGCTGTTTAAAGGCTTGAGTTTAGGTAAAAATCGTTACATAGCGCGCAGCATGAAATGGGTCTTGGACAATCGCTACATTGAGCAACTTTATACTTTACTCATTCCAACGGATGAACTGTTGGCTCAATGTATTACCGCACTGGATCGAACAATAAATGGTGAAACCGGACAAGTGGTAATTATCGGCGAAATGCACTCGCCAAATACAGTACTAGTTAGTGCCATTATTCCAGTGATGGTACTGCCATTTGGTGAGGTGTTACATGGCGTCAAGGCAAATAACGATCAGTTTCAAAACCTTGTTACTGAAATAACTTCGCTCAATATATCTAGAGGTAATAGTGACGCAGCACGCGCGTTAAACTATGTGCTATATAACAACCCAACTATATACCAACAGACATTTCACCTTTACTACCAAAGCAACCAAGATGGTCCTAATCCTAATGGTTATCAGCTGATCAATGTTGACGTCAACGTTAGCAACAGTGGAGATAGAGTTGCTGCAGATGTTATTTTTGTCTATCAAGGGATTAATACTGGCGCGACGCAGTTTTGGCGCAGTCGAGTAGATGTAACGGGTGAGTATCCATTTTCCGTGTCGAATTGGGAACAATATTTACCAAGCAACCACAGTTAACACGATAAAATGTGTAGTCTGTCTCAAAGCGTTGCCTGTCCACTTATTTTTATTATGATTACAACGATATATTGCAAAGCTGCGCAGTTCTTTGCAGAAGAACTGCGCAGAACGTTTGGCTATTGCTTTTCTACTTTGCCATCTTTCATCACAAAGATGACGTTTTCCATCACACTAATGTCTTTTAGTGGGTTGCCTTTAACCGCAATAATATCAGCAAGTTTCCCCACCTCAAGCGAGCCTAATTGTGTATTTTGCTTGAGTAACGTCGCCGAGTTAATAGTGGCAGCTTGTAAGGCTTGTAGCTCAGTCATGCCAAATTTCACCATGCGACTAAACTGCTTACCATTGTCACCGTGAGGATAAACGCCAGCATCAGAGCCAAACACCATATTCACGCCTGCTTTTACCGCTTTTGTAAAACTAGCACGCTGAGTTGCACCGACCTTACGTTCTTTATCCAAGCTTTCAGGCAAAATACCTGCCTTTTCGCCCTCACCAAGAATATATTCAGTATTGTAGATGTCCATAGAGAAGTACGTGCCTTTGTCTTTGGCTAGCTGAATGGCTTCATCATCAACAAAACTTACATGCTCTACTGAATTCACACCTGCTTTAATTGCAGACTTGATACCATCAGTACCGTGCGCGTGGGCAGCAACCGTTAAACCGCGTAAGTGCGCTTCGGTCACAATCGCCGTCATTTCCTCTTGAGAATATTGTTGAGCACCCACTTTAGTGCCTTTAGACAGTACGCCACCCGTTGCACAGAACTTGATTAAGTTAGCGCCATATTTAATATTTTCACGTACCTTTTGCCTTACTGCCCAAGGTCCATCAGCCACCCCTTCTGAAAATACTTTATGCTCATGGGTTAGGAGGTTGTTGTCACAATGGCCGCCAGTGATCCCAAGTGAAGGGCCTGCTGCGTTTACACGTGGGCCTGATACGTCACCATCAATAATGGCATCGCGCAGTGCGATGTCAGCATAGCCAGCAGCACCGAGGTTACGAACAGACGTAAAGCCCGCATCTAGTGTGCGCTTAGCGTTTCTAACACCAGTAATTGCCGCACGAGGTGCAGTGCGTTGCAACCTTTTGTAGCCATGAACATGTGCGTCTGAAGTTAGGTGAACATGCATATCAAATAGACCGGGTAATAATGTGTGGCCACTTAGGTCTATCACCTCTGCACCTTTTGGATAGGCTTTACGATTTGATTTTCCGACTGAGATAATTTTATTATCTTCAACGACCACAGTTGCAGGTGAGATAAGCTTGCCTGACACCACATCAATCGCAGAGTCAGCGTTTAAAACATACGTTTGCGCGTACACACTACTTGAAACAAAGAGTGCCGTACTCATCCATATTTTTTTATTCATGTTACTTCCTCATTTTTTGCTTGAGTCTAGAAAGAATATGGCTTGCAAACAAACCGATCGCGACCAATAACTGTTCCTATTTCAAAAAAACTATGTTTTTCTGTCTATTATCACTTTGTTAAACCAGAATAATGCAATGGCGGTTATAAGTGCGATAGCGGCAAATAGCCCCCACATTAACTCTGGTGCCGCCATTTCTTGCACCAACACTTTATAGCTCCAACCAGATAAAAATCCAGCAAACAAGAAGCCCAGCGCCATAGAAACAAAGTAGTATCCCATATACAACGCAGCTTGAGACTGAGGCGCGATACTCGCAACATACTCTTGGCTTTTAGGAGAGGCAAGCATTTCACCAAGCGCGATAAGCAATATGACAGTGACAATGAGCTGACCGCTTAACCAGTCGCTATCGCTAAGTAATGCGATATACGCAACCGCCATTACTAGTAAGCCTGTGACTAACACATAAAATGGTCTAAATCGCTGACAGAGAAAGCTCACCAAAATTTGTGCGATCACAATCGCTGCAAAGTCTAAATTAATAAGATACTCAGGATTAATTTGACGATATTGTACGAGTTGTTCAGCAAGGGCTTGAGCTTGCTGCTGTGAAAGTGCCTGTCCATTATCGTGAAGCGCATTTAGCGTTTGCATTATCAACTGTATTTGCTCATGTGGGACATTCACTTTGAGGTGAACCCATTCAAGCCTAATGGTTTCAATTGGTACCGCGCCGCTTTCCTTAAGCTCGTTGAACAGCGCAAAAATGGCAGCGGTTAACTTATCAATATCAACATGCGCTAAAAACGCGACGCCAGAATCGCCAAACCACGCCAATATATCTCGGGTATCTGCGTAATCACGGATATACACAGGTAAAGTATAAAAAAGCTGATTATAAACAGTCCAAAAGCCTGCAAGGATCAGCAAATATAACGCAAATGGCAGGTTGCTCACCTTCATCGGTTGTTGCCACCATGCTTTAGTCGGCGCTCGATTTGTAAGCACTCTGTCCCACACCCAGTTAGCCACTAGCCATATTGCAATCCAAGTAAACGCTTGACTGTAGTTAGCAAACCCGACTCCTGCTGACATCAATAGCGCCAGTGCGACAAACAGCGTAAGTGCTAAACGTGTATTACCCAGCACCGACTGCGCGGTTTTTAATACTTGAGTAAAAGATTGCTTGGTTTTAGGTAATGTTTGCGGATCTTTGTAAAATAACATCAAGGGAATAAAGTTTATGGCAATCCAAATCGCCGACATCATAAATACCGCATCCCAGCTTATGGCGCGCATATATCCCGCAACCAATGGGCCTAAAAACCCACCAATATTCACCATGGTATAAAAGATCCCAAATCCAAGGCCACGATTACCATCGTTTGTACTGTGGCTTACGGTGCCAACGACCACAGGTTTAAAGCAAGCGGCACCCAGGGCAACAAAGCTCAGCGCAGCAAAAAACGGCCAAAAACTCTGTGCCTGTCCCAATAAATAATAGCTTGGCGTCATGATCAAAAATGCAAAAAAGAACATCTTTTTATACCCAACGCGATCTCCTAGCGCACCAGTTACAACAGGCAAAAGATATAAAAAGAAGGGAATAATCCCCTGTACCGCGCCACGCTCTATATCAGTAAAGCCAATACCGCCTTGCGACTTCGGTGTTGTCATATAAATTGATGATACTGCGAAGAAGCCATACCAAGCGAGCCGCTCAAATATTTCCATGATATTCGCAATGTAAAAAGTTCGACCAAACCCAGAAGACGACTTTGACCAATTTGCCTCATTGAGATCTGGTTCACCCCACTGCTGCTGATTTTGCATAATGACAATACCTGTTATCTTTGTTATTTTATATTGCATACAATATACACAAATAACAACGAGAGAAAAGTATCATGTCATTATTTTATCTATTCCATACCTTTTATTGGCGAATACCCTCTATCCAAAAGCCCCGGCTAGTATTTGCTCCTCTAATTGCAATACTTGCGTTACTCAGCGGATGTAAAACTACGCGAAGCGATATTATCGCTATACCAAGCCCCGCTGATATGCGCTCGGAAGTAAGCGTTAATGGCCGAGTCAGCACGTTGAAACACATCGATATCCAACATATTGGTAAACAAATTCCGCTCACTTATAGCGATGGAAAAATAGCTAACTCGAGGGGATATGACTGGTGGGTGAGTAAACATTTCGCGTTAAAAAGTGACTTGCCTGAGGACAAAGTAAAACTCTATTTAGAATTACTAGAAATGTCTTATCCTCACTATGTTGAATTGTTTGGTATGGCGCCCGCTGCGATTGATAAAAAGAGAATTGCTGTCGTTTATGGCAGTTCACGCCAACGCACAAAAGAAGCCATGCTGGACGATGGCTTTTTGCGAGGCGTACATAAAACGGCTGGCGGCGAAACCATGTTTTATAACCGTGCAGGGTACAACTTTCCGAGTCATCGCCAGCATCACCAGCGCTACATCGTGATCCATGAAACCATGCATGCGTTTCATATGGCTCTGAACGGTCACTCAACTTGGGCACCTAATTGGATCACTGAGGGGATGGCAGATGCCATTGCAAGCCACGTATATGATCCAAATAAAAAGCAGTTAACTGTGATGGTTTTCGACCGTGCTCCAATGAACTATCTGCACTTGGGTTTACAGCAGTATCACCAAAATGGAAAGCCATCTTTCGAAGCAATCAACGATGATCCATCACTCAAACGCGGACTCAACTTTTTTATCGTGCATTTTTTATTGAGCGATCCTGAGCGATATCAATATTTTAAACGCTTTATCGGCAAATTAATGGACGCAAACCCTCACTCTGAAAACACCTTGCCAACTGCCAATGCACTCTTAAAACAGACCTTTCCCAATTGGCCTCAGCTTGAACAGCAGTTTGCAGCGTTTGTGCGCTCTGCCACGCCAAGTTTTTATATTGTCTATGGGCCTTGGGAGCAAAACGGTGCCACATATTGGCTCAGAAATACCGAAAGCAAAGCACTTAAGCGTCTCGACATTCATCCAAACTTTTCTTCTACACATGCCGTGATGGATTTTCCCGCATCAGATAAAACACCTCTAATCAACTCACTTGATGAGAATAGTGTTGCAGCACTAATCGACTTCGAGCCGGAGCAGATTAAACGTGGGGAAATTGGCTTTGCGTTAATCGCTGATTTAACAAGTCAAAGCTTAGATGCGCGTCTTGGACGCGCTAAAGTTGAAGAAGTTGACTTTAGTAAAGACAACTTGCTGCAATTTACCCTTCAAGAAGGAGTAAAGTTAACGGTCTCAAGCAATCAAGCTTTGTTCCCCGCAAAGTCTATCGCACTGCTGCCGCAATTACGCATGGATATCAAGCAGTATCATCAACTTGCGCTCACGCTTTCAAAGCAGGACGATGTGCTAGTTATTAAAATGAAAACACAACAGCATGAGCAACTGGCTAGATTACAATTGAACCAAATCGACATTTCAGCGCTTAGCTTGCAAAAAATCAGTCTTCTTGGCCGAAATAATAATCACAGAATAGCGCCCTACTTTGCCGCGCATGATTACTTGATCACGAATGAACAAACCACTAATCCCTGGCACTTTAAAGGTGCATCATTACTTCGCAGAGCCTTTAACACCTGTGTGGAATATAGTGCTCAGTTAAGTGACTGTATGACCTCACTTCGCGAAATATTTAGCAAACAGAAATCAAGGACAGTCACTGAAACTGAGAATAAAATCCTCAATCACTTGATGCAAAGTTGGCAATCAACACTTGGCGACAATGCGCTCTTTACGCTAAGTGGTATCAACACCCAAAGCTATTTTTCTGATGGAATGCACTATCTTTACGTCAACAACCCCGGTAAGCATGCTGTTGCGCTAAGTTACGGTAACTACAAAAAAATTCTAGCTTCAGGTGAACACCGTGTTCTATTGCCAAAACATACTTTTCAGAACTTGGTGATTAGTTGGAACGGACTAACACAACAAAAGCCTCTTCTAACGTCAGAGAAACCTTTTGATGGGGTAAAAATGGAAGTCACTGTTCGTGACAATATTACCATCACGCTAACCGGTCCCTATTCAGGTGCATCGAGTGGTATATTACGCGTCGATTTTACTCCATTTCAATCATTTCAAAATGAAGGTTCACTTTGGCAGCAGCCTGTTACTTTCTTACCTTATCAAACACAAGTAATTGAAGTAGATAAGTTACAAGGATTGAAAAATGGATTACTTGAGATCACGGGTGAGTTTGACGTTGATGGTGAACCGATTAGGCTGGTTAAAATAATCAATTTGTAGAAACAATTAATTGGAAGTCTGAAAAGCCAAATAAAGTAGAGCTGTTAGTGTTAGGTCATATCCATTGTCCTCACACTAACAGCTATAAAGATCTGATTTATGCGAACATAAGTTAACTAAAGTGGATGTCCTTCAAAGTGCGTTTTACAAATGGTGCTTTAGCTTTTCCATACTCATCTTGAGAAGCTATACCTTGCGCTATTACTAATTGCTTCTGAGTTTCATACTCCGCACGCGCGTCAGGATTACTGAGCATATAAGCTTTAAACTTTTCTTGCTTTATATGTTCTTCACTCCCTTTTTCAATGGCATGAGCATGCACTTGAAAAAGCTCACCTTGATACATCACCGCGATGTCTTTTCTCGGACGAGTATCAGGAAATGGATTATCGCTGTGCTGATCTTTAAAGCCTAAATTTTTAAGATGTTCAACGGCTTGTGTTAATTTCCCGGGTTTGTATAACACAGAGATATCTATAATCCCTTTGCCAGCAACCTTAAAAGAGCTTGAACCAAAGTGTAGAAATTCAAGTTCAGGGTGTGCTAATGCCACCATCACTTCTTCTGCCACTTCAACAAATATTTCACGCCATGGATTAAAGCTAGCTGGGACTAATTGGTAAGGGACGAATTCAATTTTTGACATGCCTGTCCTTTTAAATTTTTATATAAAATAGTTAGAACCAATAAACTGGGTAATGCCGTTTGGGGTTGCGCGACATATTGTTCACAGACAGCGCGACCAATAGCATCAGCAGAGCCCCCACCAACACGGGATAAAATGCATACATATATCCCAAGTTATGAACAGACTCACCACCAATAATGGCGATTAACGCGGTCGCTCCACCGGGTGGATGCAAGGTTCGAGTAAAGTGCATCAAAACAATTGAGAGCGATACCGCAAGCGGTGCTGCAAACAGACTCTCTTCTCCAAGCAAAATAAAAATGCTGACGCCGAGTAAAGCTGAAAAGAAATGCCCGCCCAGTAAATTCCTCGGTTGAGAGAACTCTGCCATAGGAGCGCCATAGAGTAAAACGGCAGTTGCACCAAAAGAGCCAATGAGCAATGCGCTGCCAACACCATATGGTAAAGCGAGGTTAGAAATCACCGTAATCAACAAGATCCCCACCATTGCACCAACCCATGACCAAAGGATTTTCTTAAGCGGTTTTCTCGGAGGACACACACCTTTGGAGGCCATTCTTTTAAAGTAAACTTTCATGCTTCCTAACAATCTTCGAGATTTATCAATGTCATTTTGCCAACGTTTGTATCGCGTGTACCGCCCGCTTAGCATCATTTACGGGTACGAAAATATGATCATGATAGAAGCCTGCAATTACATTCGCGCTAATATCAACATTTTTCAGTGCATTAGAAAATGCAGCAGTTAACCCCACGGCTTCTAAGCTCGAATGCACTTGCAAGGTAATTTTATTCATCACACAGCTGTAATCCAATCCATGTTCGTCTGCTATTTGCTTGGTGACTACCAGCGTTAACCCTTCGCGCTCCATAAAGGTCGCAATTGGATTGAAAATTACGCACTCAGCAAGGCTTTTTTGCACTGTACAAAATACATAAGGTGTTACATCAAGCGTCGGCGAAATGTCTTTTAATAACTGCGATAAATCGCTAATACCCGTCACAAATTACCTCCCGATGTAGTTGATAAGTCGCGGCTAGGCTCAAATGCATCGTAACGAGGAAGCGGCGCATCTAAGTCGTCCCAATTGGCTTTTGAAGAGACAAAATTATGTGATATTGGCCGCTCTTTGATATCCGAGTCCAAAATGCCAAGTCTTAACCTCACCCGCTTTGGATCGCTTTCATTCGAACTAAAAATTGGACTTGCACAATGTTTGCAAAAATGACGCTTTCTTCCAGGTTTAAACTCGAAGATGTTCAGTGCCTCTTCGCCACTTAGAATCACAAAATCACTCCACAGCACAAAGCCATTGGTCGCATAAGCCGTGCCTGTAGACTTGCGACACAAAGAGCAATGGCAGTGAATGATATCGCCGATTGGTCCACGGATCTCAACTCGAACCGCTTTACACAAACAACTCGCCTTGTAAGCCATACTTACCCCTTTGTGTTTCTGGTGATCCAAGTATCCAATTGATTGGCGAAATTTTGTTTATCAGCTTGAGACAAAGGTGGTGGCCCTTGAGTTTGTACGCCGCTGGCACGCATCGTGTCCATAAAGTCACGAATATTTAAGCGAGATTTTATGTTTTCTTTCGTCAGTAATTCACCGCGCGTATTAAGTGCAGTGCACTTTTTCTCAATGACTTCGTCTGCCAGTGGAATATCGCCGGTAATAACCAAATCACCCTCATTAACGCGCTTCACGATTTCGTTATCCGCAATATCAAATCCCTTTGGGACTTGAAGCTTTTGAATAAAAGGAGACGGAGGCGTTTTTAGATATTGATTTGCAACCAATGTAACCGTGGTAGAAGTACGCGCTGCAGCGCGAAACAGCATTTCTTTTATCACCACGGGACAGGCATCGGCATCTACCCATATTTGTTTTGCCATAACAACTCTTTTAAATTTAAATTGGCTAGAGAATACTAAATTTAGGGATTAGGTTCACGCCTAAAATGAAACTCGTGTTCATCGTCAGCAAACTGCACAAATCCCAACTTTTCGTATAAGCGCTTCGCGGGGTTCGCTTTAAGCACCGTCAATACCCAAGGCAACGTTGAGTTGGTTTCTATCAAGCTTTTAATGACTTGTGCACCGAGCCCCTTTCCTTGTTGCAGGGGCTCTATTTGCAGCTGAAAGAGGTAATAGTCATATTCGCGTTGCTTAAACTTAGCCAAGCCAACACACTTTTCATTTATATAAACCAAATGTGAGCTTGGGTATTCGTATAATACTCGGGCTTTATGCTCAGCCTCAGTCAAAAACAGTCCCGCATTTTCTAAGTGTGGCACCATGGTCGCTTTACGCAGTGCCAATAGGTAATCAAAGTCACTTTCTTTTGCCTGTATGAAGCGAATCTTATTCGTCCTCAATTTCGAACATCCCTTTTGCGTAAAGTACACCAAACCCAGATACGATGACATTTGTATCATTCACTTCGCAAAATAGCTCACCGCCACGCTTTGAAGCCTGATGTGCATGAAGTTTCTGTTTGTTGAGCGCCTTTGCCCAGTATGGCGCTAACCCGGCATGAATTGAACCGGTAACCGGATCTTCATCCCCCCCATTTGCAGGCCAAAAGTAACGCGACACAAAATCAACGTCATCGCCTTTTGCTGTTACCACAACATCAAAAGGCGCAAGGGTTTTCAGTTTATCGCTGTCGTACTCACAGCTGCGTACTTGCTGCTCGGTCTCAACAATCACAAAGTACGCTTGGCGATTTTTAAGTACCCGCGTCGGTATTACGTTAAGCCCTTCCAGCAGTGCATCGGGGGCTTCAGTTAACTCAGGGGCTAAGTTCGGAAATTCCATCACAATGCGACCATCAACCACTTGCTTAACAGTGAGTGTCCCAACTTCTTGGGTTTGAAATTTTATCTCTCCTGACTTTCCCTTGTGATTAAAAAGCACATACGCCGCGGCAAGCGTGGCATGACCACAAAAGTCAATTTCAGTAATTGGAGAAAACCACCGGATCTCATAATGATTGTTACCAATTGGCTTCAAAAAGGCGGTTTCGGAAAGGTTATTTTCGATGGCTATCAGCTGCATTAAGCCGTCGCTAAGCCAATTTTCAAGCTCAACGATTGCAGCGTTGTTACCACCGAAACGTTTACGCGTAAATGCGTCAACCACAAAATACTCAACTTGCATCTTTTACTCCTTTCAGAAACACCTAAAAACACAGTATAATTTACTGTAATTAGAAGCGAATACAACTTAAATAAACGTGTATTGAGGTTGATCTGTGTGGCCATGATACACGTAATTAAAATGAGTAGAACCAAGTCGAGGCTTATATGTTTACAGATGCTACCTTATCAATTTTATGTTTATATTCATTAGCAATGTTTGTCACTAGCCTGCTAATGATAGCGACAGCCCCTAAAACTGATGATGAGAAACGCAAACAAACCATCACTGAGTACACTATGTTTGCACTTGCATCTGTTGCCGTATTTTTTGTGTCGTTTTACACGCTGTAACTGCCAGTTGGGTCATCTCGGTTGATGGCCCATGATCATGTCCTTTGGGCCTACTTTCCACTTTCAACCATTGCTTTTATCTTTAACGCCTTTTCGAAGTGGTCTAGTTCGTGAGTTTGTATCCACCAAGTTGCCGCTTCCATAAGTAATGCAGGGTCCGTGTTTTTATTGGCAAAAAAAGCGTAAAATGATACGCCAACGTTATCCCCTTTTTGTGCGATTTTTTTATCACATACTTCTATTATCTTGCTTCTTAGTGCCGCGCGCATTTTTCGTTAAATCCATACATCATGATCTCCGGTAAGTGTATCACCAACATCATCGGTATTCACCACTCCACGCGGCTCTCCCCCTTAGGGTTGACTATCATTTCATCGATGCACACGATTAATCTTCTTCACAAGCTTCCCTCTCCCTTAGGTCTAGTTCGGTGAAACTATTTCTAAACGTAAAGGCATAAGCCGAATCTCCAAAGCGACGCAGGTAATCAAGCCTTTCTTTGGCCTCATCCAGTGTCGGGATATGGCCTTCTTCAACCCACCACAACACGTAGGTTTCCTGTTCAGCGCGGTGAAACCATTCCTTTTTTCGAGCCAAAAATTCCTTATGTGCGGTTTTAAACATAAAATCTTTGAGCGCTTGCTCCGACTGCCATACAGACATGTTGACGATAATATTTGGATCATCAAACGCCTTAATCTCTGTTGCATTACCGGTTTCATCTTTTAAGCGCCAAATAAAGCCAGGGCTTTGCTCTGCGAGTAAATTAATGCGGTCTAAACTTTCTACAAAGTATTGAATTTCTGGCGCATCCATTTGGTATTTAGCGGTGGCTATATTGAGTTGTGCTAATTGCATCGACGGCTTTTCCTTGTGGTGAGTTGCTACATTCTCCCAAACTTCACAATCATACTACTGTTTACTCGCCGCCAAGTTAAGACAAAAATTAACCAAATAGAGATTTTTTCACCTTCTACATTTCGGGGAATGGATGCATATTAATGTATTGCACTATACGAGGTGTGTTTGCTGTATTCGCGCTGCCACCATGGGGTAAAAACTGGTGCCAAATCACCATATCTCCGGCATTGGCTGCAATTGCTTTGGAACCTAGTTGATGTAAGTACTCGGTGTTTGGTATACATGGATCCCATGGAGCCGTTGCAAGCCATGACTCTAGCTTTGTATGAAATCCTGGTACAATAGTTGTTGCACCCTGTTTTTCTTCAGTGTCTGATAGATACAAAATCCCTTGCGTGCCAAACTTGAGTTGCTTAGAGAAATCTAAATCCCAATGTAGATCAGGACCCTGAAAGCTAGATTGCGCAGTTTCAGGCGGGTTGAAACCACACTGATCGGCTGAAACTATCAGTTGTTCGCTTTGCCATAACTGGCTAAAGGCCTTATGAATTCTCATTGAATTCCGATTGTCTTCCAGTGCTTTATGTTGTACCAAATGCACCATACTGCGACTCAATTTTTCGTGGTTAACCTTATACCAAGTCTTTGGATCTGCTAACTCAATCTCCAAATAGTTTTGGATGGCGTTTCTCGCATTAGCACAACCTTCAGCGCTCACTGCATTTTTAACGATGACATAGCCGTTGTCCTGCCAGCATTTCAGGTCATCCTCAGTGAGTACATTCGGCATATTCTGAACAGCAGCTATTTTCTCTTGATAACTGTCGGGGCAAGGCATATGACAGGTGACATGTTTTAACAATGCTATTTTTTCACTACTCGGCTGAGCAATTGTTACAATTGCATCAATAAAGCTATCGTAATCATGAGCATATTGAAACTGTAACTGATGTGCTTGAGATAGGCTAAGACCTAGTATATCGAAAGTCGTTTTATATAATTCGAACTCGACAGACTCTCCTTGTTGCTGTCTATTTGTGAAAGTGTTGTTGGCTTGAAGCCAGATTTTTTTGAGTATGGATAAATGATAAAGCGCTAAAGCAAGATTTACATCGCACATTATTTTACAACCATCCTTTAAAGTAGAGTTGTGTGTTCCCTCCTTAAAATTTTATTACAAAGACGTTTTTTTTCAATTTTTACCGCTTACACCTCATTACACTATACGTATCACTAAACATGAGGATTCAGAAATGAAAAGAGCAGACTACTTCAATCAGGCACCTGAGCTTATTCAGCACTTATTAGGACAAGAGGAATTATTAAAACAGCAGGCCCATGCAACTTTTGGAGTCACAATCTGGGAGCTCGTTAAACTAAGAGCATCACAAATCAATCAATGCGCTTTTTGTATTGCAATGCACACTAAACAGGCACTAGAGTATGGTGAAACCACTAATCGTATTATTGGATTAAGTGCATGGCAAGACATGCCGCTATACTCCAATAAAGAAAAACTGGCATTAGCGCTTTGTGAAAAGCTGACAAACGCACAAATGATTGACGACGCTTTTTATCAATCACTCAATGTAGAATTTGATGATAAAGCTTTGGCTACCTTAACTGTCGCTATTAATGCCATCAACAGCTGGAATCGGATCGTGAAAATGTTTAAGCCGAATGTAGAGTTCAATGAGCACAGAACTAACGCTTGAATTGGTAAACCCAACAGGTGAAATCGCTAACTATGTGCAAGCTATCTGGTTTGCACAATCACATAAGCGCGGAGAGACTTGGCTTCCAAGCGACGGGGCAACTGGGTTTATTTTCCCTCTTCGTGGGCTCGTTGGCTTCAACGACAATCAGCTCACAGCCCCCTTTTATCTACAACCAATTGCCATTCAGTCTAGCAAAGTCAGCTATTCTGAACAGGCATGTTTTTTCGGGATCCGCTTTAAACCCGCGGGACTGGCATTTCTGAAAACGCTGCAACACCCTATAGCAAATCCCAATAATATATTGCCCTTGTTGAACACGCTGCAAACTAGTGCCAGCCTGACTGCATTACTTCGACTACTACAGCCGATATTGAATATGCCAATTCCTCGACAGAATTCTATCCTACATACCCAAATACTCCTTGAGCATATTGTTTCAATGACCCCTTTAGAGCAAGCATATGCTCAAACTCCCATCGGAAAACGGCAATTAGAGAGACAAGTTAAAACACATTGTGGGATTACCCCTAAACATTTAGCTCGCATTTATAGAGTTCGATTGGCTAAACAAAAACTGAGAGAAACGCCTGACATTAACATCGCTCAACTCGCACTAGATTGCGGCTACGCTGATCAATCTCATCTTATTCGCGAGTTTAAAACTATCTTTCAGATCACACCGGCAAAATACACAAAGCAACTAAAAGCTGCAAACATCAATTAGTGAGGTTTTCCCCACCACCTGACTCGTTAAAGTAGCGGCTAATCCTGTCGCGATAACATGATTGACTCTTGATAGCGCCAACGCTAAGCGTTCAGTGCTATACGGTTTGAGCAAATAATTAACACAAATAATGACTGAATACGTTCATGGTACGCATTTAACGTCGAAAAGCACTCTGAATATTGCTGAATGGTCGCTTTTCAATACTAAATGGTTATCTGTATTAGTCCACACTTTTACATCCAGTAAAAGTGCTAAAAAATAGATTAACTTGCTTTAAACCGTAAACACTTGAGGCTGCTTTGCTCATCAATGTCTTTAAATTCAGGTGGGTTTTGCAAACGTTCAACAAACGTAAGCGCTGGTGCCTCTCTGGTCATTTCATCAATGAGGAATTGACTTGAAACATCGGGAGAATTCACACACGCCAACACTTGGGCATTTGGCGTAAGTAACTCAGGAAGCTTTCTTAAAATACGTTGATAGTCTTTGGTCAGTGCAAAGCTGCCTTTTTGAAAGCTTGGCGGATCAATTACGATTAGGTCGTACGGCCCATATTTACGTACTTTTCCCCAAGATTTAAACAAATCATGGCCTAAAAAAGACACCTTGCTGAGGTCGTGTTCATTGAGTTGGTGGTTGACTCGGCCTTGCTTGAGCGCCGCTTTTGCCATATCCAGATTCACAACATGGGCAGCACCGCCCGCAATCGCCGCGACAGAAAACCCACAAGTATAAGAAAACAGATTAAGTACCCGAGCCCCCGCAGACTGAGCTTTAACAAACTCACGACCCAAACGCATATCTAAAAACAGTCCCATGTTCTGCTTTACACCGAGCTTTAAGCCATATTTAAGTCCATTTTCTTCTACAATAGGCATAGCGGTTAATTCACCATATAAGACCTCGAGATCTGAGTCAGGCAAATAACGATGTTGCAGCAAAATAGCAGAGAGTTTTCCATTAAACGCTTCGGTCTCCACAAGTGATAATAATGCCTGCTTTAACGACGCTATCAAGTCAACGTCATGCACCTTGAATAAAGAGACTAAGAGCTGACCTTGTAACCAATCTACTGTGATTTGTTCAAGCCCTTCATAGCAACGACCACGTCCATGAAATAGACGCCTAAGCTCGCTTGGTACTGCTTGGGTTTGCAGATGATTAAGGAGGGTCGATACAGGGTTTATTGCTGTCATGTCGGTGTCTGGTTATGCGTAAAGTTCGGCATTTTACTTGTTACTTCATAGCAAAAGCAAATGGTTAAGGCCTGCTTATCTTTCACGTTTGTTTTGCAGTAAAGAAACCGGTCTTATGGACGCCACAACATCGTTGTTGCCCCGCTAAAACCGATTAACCAATTGAGATAAGAAAAATCTTCGTGATGGGAGGCAACAAAGCCCATTCTCATATAAAGCTTTTTTGCTTGAGGGTTAGAGTCAATGACATCAAGTCGTAAAGCGTGAAACCCGCTTTGTTTGGTATAGCGCTGCAGTGCCACTAAAAGCGCAGTACCAACACCTTGTCCTCTAACCGATTCTGCAACAGCAATGCCGTCCATCACCACTTCATTGGGCGCAGGCTTTCGCTCAAATAGGGTAAACACCGCTGCGGCTTTAACCCCGCCTAGCAAGCCTAATTCGTCAATGAGTCCAGTAAAGCCCATATTCGATGTAAAACCGCTTTTGCCATATTGAAAGCCCGCAACCCCCACTAACTTACCGTTTGCAAAGGCAGCAAAGGAGTATTCTGAGATGAAGCTCTTCGCAATAATAGTGATCAGCTTATTACGATCCGGCACTGCGGCTTTGAATTTACTACCAAACGCGTCAACATAAAGCTCAGCAGCCGCTTGCGCATGCTCAATGTCCCATCCTTGTGTTATTTCTATTTCCATACTTTACCTCAAGCGAACGTGTCGACTTCAATATTAGGTCAAAATTAGCTTAGGTATGAAGTTCGAATTTGTAAAAAATTCGAGTCGATTATGCATGTAACTTAATTGTTAGTTTGCGCCATACACGTTCAACGGGACCCACCTTAAAGAATCGCCCGTAAATCACATTTAATAGCAGCTGCACTGCCATAATAACAAGCCATAAGAGCAAGAGCTCACTGCGACTTAGCGTATTATGTAATCCAAAGCCATAAAATATCACCACCAATAACAGTGACTGTCCAATGTAATTGCTCAGCGCAAATCGACCCACTTGATTTATCGCCTCAAGGGGTTTGAACCGATGCAACCAACGGTTATATAGTAAAGATAACAAAACCAAGTAAACAATCGCTTGCAGCTCCCGGTTAAGTACAATGATCATTTGTTTAGCGTAAGATAACACTGGGATATGTGAACTTTGTAGCCAATGAAAATAGCGAGCTTGAGTGGCATAACATGACACCGCAATCAAGCAAAGCAGTGCCACTACCGCAAATGGGCTAAGTTTAGTCTTTGAGAACAATCCCCATTGAAACAGCTGCGAGCCTATCAGCATCATCATTAGCGTGGACCAAAAAATACTTGAATAAAACAGCTTACCTTTGTGGACTTGCGGGCTGTCAAAGTTTTCCTGCCAATACTCAGTTAAGCTTGGCGTTTCTTCCAAAGTACGATGGATGGGTGTCCGTGGTTCGGTTTTATTCTGCCACCGATTAATCGCTTTTTGCTGGTCTCGTGTGCGAGACGCTTCGTCCACATTGAGTGCTGCTTGGTAAGCATCGTATTGGGCGATGGTGCGCTCTGCTCTGCCAAAACCTGCAACTAACATAAACGCCAAACAAATTACTATGCTGACTTTGATGGCCCGGGTGCCAAGTAATATGACGGTGGTGGCAATCATTCCTATCACGGCATAGTGATAAAGAATGTCGCCACTCCAAATACAATAAGCATGAACAAGGCCGAGTATAAATAAAGCCACTAGCCTAGCCGCACTTAATTTAATAGCAAATTCAAATGGCTTTTTTTGAAGAATAATGGTGAGACCTGCGCCAAATAACATCGCCAGCAGTCCGTAAAATTTGCCCTGAGCAAATACATAAACCCAGTACCTTACCTCACTGTCTATATCCGTCATAAAGCCATATTGGTAACTGCCCCATGGATTGGGATAGGCAAAGCTTTCGATGTTGATAAGTAAAATACATAGGATTGCTACCCCGCGAATAAAGTCGAGGCTGTTAATGCGATTTCTTTCAGGACTAGTCATCGGCATTACCTATGCGGCCCGACTGTCCATCATGGTGAGCAAGCTTTGTGTTTTCGCTATTGAGCAGTGTGGTAATTTGTGCAACCTGCGCGCTAAATTCATCAAATTGCGTGTCACTTAGCTTGGTGTTTTTTGGTTGTTTTAGGGTGAGTGGATTGATGGCTTTTCCGTCTTTATGCACCTCATAATGTAAGTGACGCGCCTGCGACAGGCCGGTATTACCAAGATAACCAATCACATCGCCTTGCTTTACTCGCGTCCCAGCCTTGAGACCGTTCGCAAAGCCATTTAAGTGAGCATACAGTGTTTGATAGCCTTTACCGTGGTCTAACACTATACGATTACCAAAGCTGCCGCCCCACCCAGCTTTGAGTACTTTTCCAGAACCCGCAGCCATAATGGGCGTACCAACAGGTGCACCAAAATCGATCCCTTTGTGCATTCGGTTATAGCCCAACACTGGGTGATGACGTTTACCGAAGTTTGACGATAATCGAGCACCGTTAAGCGGCGTTTTCATTAAAAAACTTTGCGCGAGGGTACCATCTGAGTGGTAAAAAGCGGTCGTTCCACCATTATCAGTAAACCGGTATAAGCGGTATTTTTCTTTTCCTGAAAGTAGCGCAACATGTTGTAATTCTATAGGTTTGGAGATTTGCTTGAGTAACTTTTCGGCTGCCACAAGCTGCTGTTCTTGAAATACAAAATCAATTTGATCGCCGGCATATACTTCTCTTTGAAAATCGACAAGGTGAGATAAGGCCACAATACTTTGATTGATAATGTCGTTAGGCACCCCGATTTTGCTGGCGTCCACAAAAAAGCTAGAATCTATGCTTGTCGATAAACGCTTTGTTTGCGTGACGGTTTCAAGCTCACTTAGCGATGCATGCCACTGCTCATCCACTCTTTTAATCTCAATAACCTGTGCAAATGCATATTCAAAGCGGATCTGCTGTACTTGTCCGTCTACAAGCTCTGCTTCTATTAACTGTCCAGCCTTGAGCTTAGTCAGTGATGTCCACGTACTCACGGCTTGTTCCACCAGCCAACTATCGCGATCACTGAATGCAAACTCACTTAAAAGATTCGCTAAACTCTCACCCGATTTAAGTTCAAGTAAACGAATATCTTGAACTGGCTTTAGCTCCTGGGTGATTTGGGCCGCGACTGAGTCTTCAGCGGATCCATTATGTACAACAGCTTGCTCTTGATCTGCTTGCGCCGACACAAAGGTGTTCTCTTGCGCTTTATTGACCGAATGAGTCTGCTCGGGTTGTTTCGAGCAGCCAAAAGTTGCCATCATTGCAATGGCGATAGAAAGCTTTTTTATCATGTTAATTTTCCAATAAGGTCAGCGGATCAATACGCATGTTGTTATGCAGAGCTTCTAGATGTAGATGTGGACCAGTGACTCGACCGGTTTCACCTATGGTACCGATCACTTCTCCTTGTGATACTTGATCACCCACTTCAACATCAATGCTATCAAGGTGTGCGTAGAGACTTTGATAGCCATTGTCATGATGGATCAACACCACTTTACCGTAATTCTCAGGCAAGGTTTTATCATCAGCAATCGTGACCGTACCGCTGGCAACCGCCATCGCAGGTTCACCAACGCCGCCAGCTAAGTCCAGTCCTTGATGTGCTTTGTTGTGACGAAAATTCGATACATGCCCAAACCTTGATGTTATTTCAGGTGTGGCGACTGGGTATGTCCATGTTTTACTGACCATTGCCGTTCCCATTGTCCATTGAATATTGCCATAGGCTAAACCTGAACTAAGCAACACAAAAAACCCTATCAACACAAGGTTATTTGGCTTCTTTTTAGATTTAAGAATAACGCTAAAACGCTTTTTATAGTCATCTAAAGTCAGTGAATTAGACGCGAAACTTGCAGTCATATTCATCGTTTTCGGCTGCGCAGCAGCCCGTTTTAAAGAGTTCATTAATGCTTTGCTATAAACCAAAGGCTGAAGACTGTGCTTCGCTATCGTCACCTCATCACAGCGATATTCCATCGCTCGAATAAAGCCCAGTTCCATTTTTACAATAAACGGGTTAAACCAAGCAAGCGTCGCGAGTATTCGCCAAATTACGACGGCAATGTGATCGCCTTTATTTATGTGGGTTAACTCATGCAGAATAAGTGCTTGCTGCTCTGCCTCTGGTAGCGTGTCAAATTCCACTGGCAAATACACTTTAGGTTGCCACAGTCCGAACACAAAAGGAGAGCAAGTAATTGGCAATTGATAGCAACTCCGTGCACCGAGCTTTATTTTTGAGGCGGTGCTACAGAGGCGTTTTACTCGCCAATACTGTCGCCCAAGTACCAAAAGATGAGCGATTAGCCCAACGCAATAAACTATAAATACAGCCATAAGCGTCAGGTTTAGCCAATCCGACCCAACTTGAGTGCGCTTCGTCATTGCCAGTAGCGGCTCTGCAAATTGTTGTAAATTGGCATTAAACAATACGGCTGGAATGGCGTTGTGTTGTTCCATGTGCTCAAGTGGGATCCAAGGCACAAAAGTCACTGCCAGCACGCCCCACCAAAGTCCTTTATTCTGTACATACCGAGCGGAAAATTTCACACCTAGTGCGTACGTTAAGCCACTAAGCGCCACCCACAGCAAGACCGAAAGTAATATTAGTTCCATACCTTACTCTTTATCACCTTGCGTCTTAGCTAACTCATCTAACATGGCTTCTAATTCATCTAATTCATCCGCTGCAATTAACTTACTATCTGAAAACATAGCGATTGGCAGAGGCTCATCCAACTCCATGATTTGCTTTGCAAACTCTTGGGCATAAAGTGCGAGAGTCGGTACCTTAGCAAGGACAGCTGAGTATATTTTTTTATTGCCTTGCATTTGCTCGGCGAGATAACCCTTTTCACACATTCTCTCAAGAGTTTTTCGAGTTGATGAGTAGCTCCAGCTGAGCTTTGATCCTATTTCTGTGTGAATTTCTTTACCCGTTCTTGGCTGTTCACGCCAAAGGATTTTTAAAACGATTAGTTCGGTTGAGTTAGGTTTCATTGTTTTTCTCACAACTGCGACATACGTCACACATTAACAAACAAAAAAGTGCGACACAAGTCGCACATCGTGCTTTTTTAATTTTCACCACGAAAAATGGCGACATTATCAACAGCACTTATACTTCAAGTTGATATGCAAAAAATGAGTTATCTGTAGTGCTAGAGCTAATTAATATTCGCCATAAATTATGGCTGCTAATTGTGTTTCCCGTCATTGCGCTTGCCTTACTGCTTGGATATGCTTTTAACCGTTACGTTCACCTTGAGTCAGAAGTAGAATCTCTATACGCCGATCGTGTTGTGCCGCTTATTCAAATAAAAAAAGTATCAGATCACGGTGCGATTCAGATTGTCGACATACTTCATAAGTATCGTGCAGGGCTGGTCTCCAAAGACGAGGTGTTGATGCAAATAGCAGATGCTACTCGGGTCATGAACGACGCGTGGCAAAGCTATCTAAACACATATTTGGTGACGGCGGAGCAAGTCAAAGTTGAACTCATTGAGTTCCAACTGCAGGCCGTATTTACGCATATTGCCACGCTCCAAAGCGCGATAAATCAAGGGACATTTTTAACGATTCCACAAAATCAGTTTGTTACTGCACTCTATGAAAAGTTCGATCCGTTAACTTCGTCACTACAAGCACTCACCGAGGTACAAAATGACGTCGCACTCAGTATTGTGGAGCAAACCGAGCAACAATTTAGCCAACTAAAGTTGTTGCTCATTATTTTTTCTGTGATTGTATTGGTGAGCTTAATCGCCGTTGGCTTAGCTTTATATCGCTCTATTCAACATCCAATCAATCATATTCGCTCGCAAATCAATCACATTATTGAGAGCTCGAGTCTCGAAAAACGTATCGACATTGATAACCACAATGAACTGACTGATGTTAGCCTTGCCATCAATCAGCTCCTTAGCCACATTCATGTGATCCACCAACAACTGGTAGAGGCGGAAAAATTATCGAGCCTAGGTAGTTTAGTTTCGGGATTGGCTCACGAGGTAAATACCCCACTTGGCGTCTCGATTACCGCAGTGTCATCCTGCCAAGAGCAAGTGGATGTGATGGAAACCGGCATGAAAGCGCAGCGTTTGTCGCACGCTGAGTTTTTAGAAATTATGGCAGCATTGGATTCTGGGTTGTCTATCGCAGAGCGAAATCTCGGCAAAACGGCAAAGCTAGTACAAGAGTTCAAGAATATCTCCGCAGAGCAAGAAACTGACGTCGAGCAACTTGTCGACCTAGAAGCCGTTATTCGCGATTATTGCGAACAAACGGCCCGTTTTCAGTTAAAGATGCGCGTTGAATTTAGCGCTACAGGAAAACTGGAACAACTGGTCAAAATCAACGTTAAGGCGCTACAGCAAATTTTGTTGCAGCTGCTTGAGAATGCCCGAGTGCATGGTTTTAGTAATGATAGCGACACCCAGCCGTTTGCCGCTGTTCGTTTAGAGATCACTGACAATAAAATATTTATTCGAGTCAAAGACGAAGGCGTCGGTATGAGTAATGAGGTCCTAAACCGGATCTTTGAGCCCTTTTACACCACAGCTCGCCAACATGGTCATGCCGGGCTTGGACTTTCCGTCACCTATAATCTCGTCAAAAAACATTTAGAAGGTGACTTAAAAGTCAATTCCAAAGCCGGAAATGGCACAACGTTTACCATCTTGTTGGCGAACAAAACGTTGGCACAAACCGCCTAACCAACTTGTGCCCTCATAGCATACTTAACGAGTGACAAAGCCTCCGTTAACAAACAAGGTTTGCCCAGTCGTCCAGCGTGATTGCTCCGACGCAAGATAAAGCACCGCAGGGGTAATATCATCCACTTGCCCCAGTCGGTTCATTACACTTGCAGACTGCAAATAATTAACGGTTTGCTCGTTTTCTTCGCCATGGAAAAAGTCAGTGTCAATTGGACCTGGTGCAATAGTATTGACGGTCACCCCTCGATGCCCTATTTCCTTTGCCAGCGCACGAGTGAAATGCTCAAGTGGTGCTTTTGAGCCAGCGTAGAGCGCATAATTTCCAGTAAATGCTGCCAACAGCGAAGTGCCCATATTAATGATCCGACCGTTATCACGCATATGTTTTGCTGCTTCTTGCATCACAAAAAATGCCCCTTTACAGTTGATCCCAAATAACCTGTCAAAATCTTCTTCGCTATATTCATCAAACGGTTTTTTGCTGATTGTACCGGCATTATTGATAACGATATCTATGCCTCCAAACTCACTAATAATATGCTCAAATATATTCATTACCTGTGCTTTATTACTGACATCTCCGTGTACTAACGTCGTCCTAACACCCAGTGCTTCAACTTCCTTCTGGGTTTCAAGTGCTTGTGGTTTAGAATGCGCACTATGATAGTGAATGACAAGATCAGCACCTTGCTTTGCCAGCGCAATGGCAAAATCCTTCCCCATATTTTTGGCTGACCCGGTGATAAACGCAACCCTACCTGTTAATTGCTTAGACATACCTATTTCTCCTACTTGAAATATTCAATCGACTTTTAGTGTAGCTAGGTGAAAGGGATACAGGTATAGTGATTTTAGTCATTTACTAATTGCATTTTTTACATCCGCTATGAAATCGATTACTGAAGAAGATTTGTTTGTTCTTACCGTTGAATCTGGCAGCCTCAAATCTGCGGCTGAAGTGATAGGTACCGATCCCTCCTCGGTAAGCCGAAAGCTCGCAAACTTAGAAAGTCGATTAGGAGTAAAACTTTTACAGCGCTCCACTAAGCAAACAGCTGCAACTGAGGTTGGGCTTGAGTACTATAAAGGCGTAAAGCAATTACTAGATGAAAAAAGGGAATTAGAAGAGTCGATCTCAGGCACCTCAGCACTGCCTTCTGGGACATTGAGGGTTGCAGCTCCACACGACTTCGCCGAGCGCTTCATTGCTCCTGTGGTACAAACCATGATAACCACCTATCCAGACCTCAATATCGAGTTACTGCTCGGCAGTCATTTTGAAGATCTCAAGGCTAAACAAATCGATATTGCAATTAGGATTGGCAAACTGGATGATTCCTCCTTGATTTGCCGACAACTAGGCCATGTACCACGGGTCTTGGTGGCCTCTAAATCGTATATTGAACGCATGGGACAACCACAACGCTTTAGCGATTTAAGCAAACTGGACTTTATCTTTTACAATAAACCTAAACTTGGTGATCAGCTCATTCTCGGTAAAGGCCTGCACCGTGAAGCCGTCGCGGTAAGTGGTAAACTCATCGCCAACAGTGTTGCAGTGCTAAAAAATTGGGTAAATGCTGGCCTTGGTGTGCATTACGGGCCGCTATGGGCATTTAAAGATGAATTAGCTATAGGCAGTTGTGTACAGCTACTACCTGAACTACACGATGAAAGCTATCCTATTCACGCGCTGTACTTGTCGAAGCAATATACTCCCGCAAAGGTACGGGAGTTTGTTGAGCTATTGACTTCAACCTATCAGCAATACCGCTTCGATTGAATCAAACTAACCAATTTCAAACGAAGTTACACCGAACACTCGCGTTAATGGCAAATCGGGGCGTTCAGCGGTGTACATTCTCGCGGTTTCAAAAGAAAGCGACATATTGTACTTTTGTGCAAGCGTAACAGCAGCGGCATTTACTTCTGGCACATCCAAGTAAATGGCCTCAGTTGCTGATACCTTGGACCTAAGTGCTAAGAAGAGTGTTTCTGCAAGTTCTACGCTATCAGCGTAAAGAGGACCTATTTTATAGCCGACGTGACAAGGGCGGATCACACCTATAGCTACAAGTGTGTCATCCTGTTTAATACCTAAAGCGTGGCAGTTTGGCTGGTTAATCCAAGCATCAACAAAGGCTACTCTTTTTGTTGGGAAAAATGCACTGTCATAAGCAATGACCTCTTCTATCGGTAATTTTTCAAGTGCCACTAAGTTTGTGCAATCAGGCGTTTCGCCGCCACCCACTCCTTCGTAGCGAATATTACGATAGGCGAGCTTAAAACCCGATTTTTTGTAATTCTCTTGCTGCGCGACCACTCCATCCAGTGCGACGTTACAACCAGCTAAATATTGAAGTCCTGCCTGCCAAATCTGCATCCCATAACCCTGACCTCGATACTCACGCTTAACGATATAAAAGCCTAAAAAACCAAATGAATCATCGTACTTAACCACCGAAATCGAAGCGATAGGTTCATCGCCTAGATAGCCAATTAAAAAGCCATTTGGATCGGCTTGATAGTAGCACTGTGCGTCGCTAAGCCCAGGGTTCCACCCTTCTTGCAGGGCCCACTTTGCAGCAATTTCTAATTCAGTTAGATCCATTACTTTTATTTTAAATGTTCTATTTTCCATGGCGTATCTACTTTTCTCACCTGATGTAGTTTGTATTATAGCGGACAATCCAGCACTGCAATGGCCCTATCATAGGCATGATAAGCCACAAATTTGGAGAAAATATAAAGGACAGGCACGCTAACGCCCGAATAGTTATTATCACTGATTGATTTTCCACACGCATCGCTATATGGTGTGCACCAAATACAAGTCTAACGTATTAATTACAAAAAAATAAATCATAAAAAGGAGTTGTTTTATGGCCCTCTACATTAAAGATTCTGCACTCGCATGCCCTGCGACAAAAGTGTTACAAGCGACTGATTTTTACAAGCCATTCCCAAGCAGCAAAGATGTCGTGTTTAATGACACTCAGCTATTACCAGTTGGACTACTTGCCTATTCAAAGTTAGACGCAAACAGCGATGATAATGTACTTATCGCATTACCGATTTCTATGGAGATTTTTGATGGTGACCTTCCTTATATCTCCTACTCACTGACAGACATTGGGTGGCAAGTTGACGCTCACAATGTTGACAACCTAAGTGAAGAGAAGGAGGATTTCGAAGACTATAGCGAATACTATCAGCAAGCAGCCAGCTTCTACGCTAAACATCAACGACTTAACTACTCTCTTGACGAAAATGATGAAAGCGTTCCGCTATTTGAATTCGGCGGCCAACCCATACTCGGTTGCAATTGGGATGCCTATTTGTGGGATGAAGAAGGTGATGATGAAACGCGCTATTTTGACGCTATGGATGAGCAAAGCGGAGAGAATTACAGCCACTACTCCACTCGTGAAATTGGCTTTTTTGATGAAGAACATGACGTAGATTTTGCGTACCTTGGCACCTTCTGCTTCTCCACTTATTTTGAGGGCGGTGGTGAAGGGATTGTTTTTTATAGTGCTAAGCACAAGAGAGTATTGGTTATCGCCGAGTTTTCTTAAGTTCAATTAAACTCTCTCAAGGCACGATAACGGAAGTCGCCGTGCCTTTTCATCCTCTGTTGGGTCGGGTCAACAACGACCCTAAGCAAACTTTAAGTGAACCGATACACCCGTTTCGCTACTTTCCATCATCACCTCTACAGAAAACTTCTCACAAAGACGCTTTACTAGCGATAGCCCAATGCCAGTACCTAAACTATTGGGACCCCGCATTCCAGACTCAAAGGCTTGCTCGTTTGCCGTAAAGGTCTGTGGTAACCCTTGACCATTATCTGCAATCGTTAGTGTATTATCTCTGTAATGAATATGGATTTGCTCACCTTGGCTATGGTGTACAGCGTTCTGTAACAGGTTTTGCACTACCAATCTTAGCTCCTGCGCGGCCATAGGAACAAATACATTGCCGGGTAAGTCGATACTCAGAACTTTATGCTCAAACAGCGCTTGGTTATTGATAATGCAAGCTTCAATCACGGATTGTAGATTAGTCTGCTCCGGTGTATCGGCTTTTTCCCGGGCAAGGGCTAGTAGCGCTTCTAATGTTAGCTGCATCTGCTGGTCAGACTCCACTATTCTTGCCACCAGCTCTTGCTGTTTACTATTTAACTCTGTGTGGTTGAGTAAACTGACCGCCCCTTGAGAAATGGTGACAGGTGTTCTCAATTCATGGGAAATATCTCTAGTAAATTGCCGTTCACGCTCAACGAATGCTCGAATGCGAGCAAGGGCTGATTCTAGCGTTTGTGCGAATTTACCAATTTCATTTTGCGAAAACTGAGATGCAAAATTGGTCGGGAGGTTTTCAACGGGACTCGCCTCTACAATAACCATAAGCTCATCCAAAGGTTTAAGTAATTTTTTTGCCAGCTTGACCGTACCGAGTGCTAGCAATAGCGCTATTACTAATCCAATCACCAATAAGGTCAGTGAAAAACCAAGCATTAAGCCTCGAAGTTCGCGCACCACAAGATGGCCACTTACTTCAGCAAGCAATAAACCTTGTCCACGGTCATCCTTGTTTAGAAAGGCGATATGATAATGTTTACCCGCCTCAGCGCTAAACTCTTTACGGTTTGGTTCCTCAGCGAGTAGCGTTCTTACCACCGCGGGTAAAGTGTCGGTTGTAGGATGAAATGTGACGAAGTCAAAATGTGCTTTTGGTGTCTCGTTATTGACGATTTGAAGCGCTATCTGCTTTCTTTCATCCTCTAAAATTTGATAAAAAAAACTGTCTTCTATGATGTAGCTAAAAAGCAAAGTGATCAGTGAAAATAATACACTGAGCAACACGACGATAGAGACAAAATAAGTGATGATGCGGTTTCTTAGTTGTTTTGTTTTCATTTTTCTCAGTTGCAATTTCAGCTATAAATCCAGCACTAAGCCAACGCTGTGAATGGTTTTAATAATGGCAGTTGGAAATGGCTTATCTACCGCTTTACGTAATTGGTAGATGTGTGACCGTAAAGAGTCCGAGTCACTGCCCTCCTCGCCCCAAATACGCTCAACGAGCTCACTCTTTGATACCGCTCGAGGGTAACTTTCCATCAAAATTTTAAGAATATTGAACAATATGGGCGGTAGCACGAGTACAGTTTCACCTCGTGTTACCGTTTGATTTTGATAGTTGAGCGTAACCTGTTTATCTGCGTCCCCTACACTGAGTGTTCTTGCAGCAGGTGTGGGATTTAATCGGCAAGTTAATGCGCTGACTCGAGCAGCTAGCTCCTCTAGCGAGAAAGGTTTGGTGAGGTAATCATCCGCACCCTGCGCAAATCCTGCTAATTTATCGTCCAAAGTATCTCGAGCAGTTAACATTATGATGGGAATATGCCTGTCGGCTTGAAGTCTTAATCGCTGACAGACCTCAAGTCCTTCAATATCTGGCAGCATAATATCCAAAATAATACAGTCAAAATATTGCGTTAAAGCAAGCTCACAACCCTGCTCTCCCGCATAGGCAAAGTCCAAACTATGTCCCTGCATATCAAAGTAATCGGCTATATTACTTGCAATCGCGGGGTTGTCCTCAATCACTAAAATATTGAGTTGTGAGCTTGTTTTCATTAATACCAGCCTTGTAGTTTTTTATAGTAGCCTTCAGGCAAGATATGCTCACCTTCTACGACCACGTGATGTTTTTTAACACTCGCAATGGCCTCGAATAACGCTTCATTTTCACGCTCGCTGGCGTATTCATCGTCATCTGCCGAGACCAACCACACCTTAGGAGAGTCAACGGCAGTCGCAAAGTTTTTAATCGCCACTCGAGCCACCGCGTTAGTCAGGTAAGGCGGCACAATTGATAACACATTATCTACTCGTTTATCCAGTGCAGCTAAAATTAAACTGATTTGACCTCCCATGCTGTATCCTGCAACGCTGATTTGGTTTTGATCAAATTGCGGTTGGGTTGCAATCCAATCAAGCAGAACCCTGTGATCCTTTACCGAATCAATAACCATGTTTTCGTAGGGCTCACGCTTACCCCACCAATCTAAATCATGCATAACTTCAATAATATTATGATCAAGATTTTTACGCTTACCATGATTTCTTGAATCAATGGCAATCACAGCATACCCGTTTGCTAGCGCCATTTTGGTTAGTTCATCCGTTTGCTCGTATGTGTCACGTCCTTTAAAGCTCTCTTGTATCCAGCGTACATCACTTCGGCCCATACCGTGGACACCCACCATAACGGGCATTGGTTTAGTCGCGTCGTAATTACTTGGGTAGAGAATATGACCATTGACTTTATCGCCATCAAACGTCGTGTACTCAAGCGCAAAGTGATTGGTTTTTAATGGCGATAGCTTTACCTCCACCGCTTTTTGCTCATAGCTATATATTTGCGTTAATTCCTCTGTAGTAACGCTATATGGCTTTAATCCAAATACTGCGTACCAAACAGCGGCAACGCCTGCAATAATTCCAGTCACTACTAACATTGTTTTTCTCCAGCTTTGCTTAACCATAAACTTTCTCTTTTAGTGCTATCAGATTCTCAGCCGTACCGTGCTTTTTAAGCGCTGTTTCTAAAGTGGATTTTGCGCCAGACATATCATTTAGTTTGAGCTGTGCATTTACTAGCGCTTCGTACAGCATAGGGTGATCGATATCTGCGAGGGTTAATTCCATCAACTCAACGGCCACGGCAAGTTGATGGGCAGTTTGCGCATGCTGCGCTTGATATAAACCAGAGATCCCGAGCAACATAGGGTCAAATGATGACTTATCCGCTAAATAACGCGCCTTCGCTTTGCTGCTATCTGAAAAGAATTGCTCTACCAACAAAATACTTTCATCGTCTTTGAATCGCGGTAACTCACTTACCGTCAGACCAAGTGCTGCAACCATCGCTTTAGCGGTATCTACTGTAGAAAAAGGGTTTTGCCCTGTGATCAATTGACCGTCAATACTTACCTGATTCAACATCAACCCGTCTTGCACAAACGATGCACCACGTTCAATGAGTTTATCTTCAAGTAGGAATGGAAACTGTTTGGTCCACTTTTTACCAAACGCTGCTTCTTCTTCGTTAGTAAAGCCATTTACTCGCTTGCCAGCTATTAAGTACTCTCCATTTTCAAGCTTTACATCCACCAATGCCGCTGGACCATGGCACACCGCGCCAATTACACCGTTGTTAACGTAGATATCGCGAATAATTGCCTGTAATGGCTTGGAGTCATGCAAGTCGAACATCGGGCCTTTGCCCCCAACCACAAACACAGCATCGAATTGCGCAGGCTTTAACTCTCTCAGTCTTTTAGTGTTTTTAAGCTGCGCCATCGCTGTCGTATCGTTACTGTATGCTTGATTGTAGGATTTGTTCTTATCGAACTTATCAGCCAATGGTTCACCGCCCTTTGGCGAGGCTAAGGTGACTTTTACGCCATTTTGTTTGAACACGGCATACGCTTTAGTGAGCTCGTCAAATTCAAATCCTGGTTGGCTTAAGGTGCCATCAGCACTCATTTCGCCATAACTACTGAGCACCATGAGCACATGAGGTGTATTTTTATCTTGCGCAACCGCATTGATTGAAGTTGCTGACACCGCAGCAACGAGAGATAAGGTTAGTAGTGATTTGTTCATCATCCTGTCCTCGGGCCTGTAGACCCTTGTGTTGTTTTGTTACAGACACTTTATGCGGACAGGTGTGAAATGGATGTGAAGTGAAGTCAATTCACATGATTCAAAAGCGAAAAACAGTTAATTATGATGTCAAAGGCTTTGGAAATTTTGCTCTTACGTCGTCGATTAAACGCTTGCGTGAGCTACGTTCACGCTCATGAGGCGCAAATAATGCACTGGCCTCATCCAATAAATCAACCACTTGGTGAAGGTTGGTTAGTTCATCTGGGCTCAAGCGTTCATCTCGTGCCAAATACTCATTGATGATAACGATAGCGGCTTCTTTATTTGCAATATCTTCAGGTAAACCCGTTTTAGTACAAAGTCCGTAAATACCGCCAAGGAAGTGTTGCCACTCACTTTCTAAGTGCGCGTCGATGTTTTTATTCAGTTTTGCATCTCGCGGATTAAGGCCTTGCGCTTTTAATCTATGCAGTTGGTTTCTATAACGTTTACTAAAGAGTGTAAAGGCTTGTGCTTCATCCGTTACTTGTGATACAGCACCAAGCCACACTAAAGCGCCTTGCGGATAAAATTCTAGGCAGCTTTCATCACTGTGCTCGCCAAAGAAAGAATCACATTCAAGCTTTAATGCTAACTTATAGGCGGCTTTTGGCATCAAACGCTTTTCAATTAACATAGCCAATTCAAGATGGGATAACTGCGACTCGAGTAGCAAAGTCTCTTTGGTAATAAAATGCGTCTGCAGATAGGTAAGTAGCTCCATTGATTATTCCTTTGAATTAGTTAGCTTTATTTTTGCCGTGAGCGCAGTCGCGATGATAATCAAGCCAAGCAAGTTGATGTTTACGGCTATGGTTTCTAGGTTCAACTGAACCGTTAATAGTAGTCCTGATGAAAATTGGATTAGCGTATCATCAACGACGACACCAATGGACATAAGCGCGCCGAGCACCGCTGCCCAATTTAAGGCCCTGAGTTGCTTTTGATATAACTTAAACGCGACCATCAAGCATAAAAAGCTTGCTGTAAAGTCGAGGATTAACGTCAATTCCGGATGGTTAATTACACCCAGTACTGACAATACCACCCCTGCAAAGCCGGCTGCAGCTACTAAGAAAGTCGTGATTTTTGAACTGATTATGTGATGAGAGAACATTGCTTTATTATTATTAGTTGGGTTAGCAGCAGTATAACCGCTAACCCTTTGCGTAAAAAATATTATTGTACCTTTTTCACCATTTCTTCAATATATTTGATGGCAATAAATGGATCTGTTTCATCAAACAGGTGAGATGCATATTTCATGGTAATGGGCGTAACATTATCGCCAATTTCTTGCAGCTTTATTTGGGAGTCTTTTGAAGTTTGAGTATAAACATCAACATCGGCATAACTCATACCAGTAGAGCGGATAGTCACATAAGGGATCCCACGTGACAGTATAGTAACTGGCATTTTCTGGTTGATTTTGTACATCTCTGTATGGGCAGAAGCTTCTTCAAAATCTTCTAGTGAATGAGTATCTCGCTCCCAGTTAATGATCCATTCCATTATCTTCCATGCTTCTTTGGACATCTTACTTTTCATATCGTGATACCAAGACTCATGAGCGATATCGATAAGCACCATACCTTTTACTTTTTCAGGGTTTCGGTTGGCATAGGCTCTTGCAACAAAACCACCAAAAGAGTGAGGTACAAGTACCAAATTATCCATTTTAGTGGCTTGAGTGAATGCCTCAAGCTCTTGTGTAAGCTCCAACATAGTCCGTACTCGAGGCTTCGCAAAAGTGCTTTTTCCGGTGCCCGCTCTATCATAAAAACATAAGCGATAGCCTTTTGGATTTATGTTATGAATGGTGTTTTTGTAGGTTTCATGAGCATCAAGGCCCATTCCAGCAAGTAAAAGTGCCGTTGTTTCGCCCTCTCCTTTACAAGCATAAGCAAGTTTATTGCCGTTTATTTCCACATATTGATAATCGTGTTCATGAACTGATTGGTTGGCGCTGGCCACTGAACTATAAGCGACGAGTCCGAGTACTGCTGATGTTATTGTTTTCATTGTCCTTTCTCATTTTTAAGTTTTCCCAATAACATACTAATTAGTCTACTCGATAAACGCAACAAAGTTTCAGAAACTTCTGAAACTTTATTAACTTAACGTATAGATGAAATAAGCAAAGGCACACCGAGCAAAACGATATAAATAATATTGATTATCATCGATGCAAACCTTGCGCTTTGATGGAACATTAGCTTAAAAAACCACGAGAGTAGAATTTACTACTCCTTGTTTACACTCACTTAATTCACGTTATAGCGCAACTAAACTAAGGGAAAGATTTGTCACTCTTGACGAGCAAAATAACTCATTAGACTGAGACTTTCTATTTGTGTCTAATGCGCGAAAATTAATTAACCTGAACTCGGGATAAAAAGTTAGTTAACCAACTAAAATATCCATGCTCAAAAGCGTAATATCGCTCTGGCCAGATGTTATTTCTTAATACAAGGCAAATTTGTGCGTCAATAGCTGGCCTATTGCAAACAAATTTAACGCTGTAGTAAGGGATAACAGCTGCCAGAGAATAAGTTGTTATGCTGAGTTCAGGTTAATTCTACCTATCACTCAGTGAGTAGCCGCCATTGATGGCGCACTGCAGGCTGAACTCTAACTTACGTTAAGGAACTTGAATGACCAAATTTACCTCTTCTGAGCAAGCACGTGAATGCTACAACGTGCGCCACTGGAGCCAAGGCTTCTTTGGTATTAATGATCAGGGAGAGGTTACTGCGATGCCGAACCAACAGCAGCCACAGCACGCCGTAACTCTGACAAACATTGCACAACAAATTAAATCTGAGGGTTATACCCTACCTGCGCTAGTGCGTTTTCCACAAATCCTTGAACAGCGCGTACATAATATTGTTGGTGCGTTTAATCAGGCGATTACTGATTACAGCTACCCAGAAGATTATTTATTGGTTTACCCAATTAAAGTAAACCAACAAAAAGAAGTCATTGAGGGGCTTATCGCAAGCCAAACGGCCAGCGATAAAAAACAGCTTGGCTTAGAAGCTGGCAGTAAAGCTGAATTACTTACCGTATTGGCGCTCAGTGAGAAAACCAGCGCAGTGATCGTGTGTAATGGCTACAAAGACAGAGAATACGTCCGTCTTGCGCTTATCGGTGAAAAATTAGGCCATCAGGTTTATATCGTTTTAGAAAAGCGTTCTGAGCTCGACATCGTGATGGCAGAAGCCAAAGCACTCAACGTTAAACCACGTTTAGGGTTACGCGTACGTTTGGCATCACAAGGTAAAGGTAAATGGCAAGCAAGCGGCGGCGAAAAGTCCAAATTTGGTCTGTCTGCATCGCAAGTTCTTACGGTTGTTAACCAATTAAAGCAAGCTGACATGCTAGACGCGCTGCAACTGGTGCACTTTCACTTAGGCTCGCAAATGGCCAATATTCGTGACGTGCGCGTTGGTGTGGGTGAAGCCGCTAGATTCTACTGCGAGTTACGCCGTTTAGGTGCAAACCTGTTGAATTTAGACGTAGGTGGCGGACTTGCAGTGGATTACGACGGTACGCGTAGTCAATCGTCCAACTCGATGAACTACAGCTTAGCTGAATATGCAAACAACATCGTTTACACAGTAGGCGATACCTGTAAGCAATACAATCAGCCAATGCCAAAGATCATCTCTGAGTCGGGTCGTGCGTTAACGGCGCATCACGCGGTATTAATCACCGATGTGATTGGCACAGAGAGCTATCAAGTAGAAGAGATAACTGCACCGGTAAGTGACGCCCCAAGACTACTGCACAATATGTGGACGTCTTGGCAGGCGCTCAACGAGCAGAGTGATGACCGCGCGTTGATTGAAATTTTTCATGATACGCAGGGCGATTTGGCAGAAGTACACAGCCAATTTGCAATGGGCCTATTAAGCCTTGAGCAAAGAGCATGGGCGGAGCAAGTAAACCTGCGTGTATGTTATGAGCTAAACAGGCGTATGGACAACAAAAACCGTTTCCATCGCCCAATTATTGACGAACTCAGTGCTAAGCTTGCGGATAAATTCTTTGTGAATTTCTCGCTATTTCAATCTTTGCCAGACGCTTGGGGTATTGAACAGGTATTCCCTGTACTGCCACTCAGCGGGTTAACAGAAGCACCAAAGCGCCGCGCGGTATTGCTGGATATTACCTGTGATTCTGACGGTACAGTGGAGCATTATGTGGATGGTCAAGGTATTGAAGCCACGCTACCAGTACCAGAGTTTTGCAAAGATAAACCCTATTTATTGGGATTTTTCTTGGTGGGAGCATACCAAGAGATTTTAGGTGACATGCACAACCTATTTGGCGACACCCACACCGTTGTAGCCACATTAGATGACCAAGGCGAATTATCGCTTGGTAATGTGGATGCGGGTGACACCGTTGCCGATATGATGCGTTATGTACACCTTGATGTTGAACAGTTTAAGCGTAATTTTGCCAACCTAGTTGAAAGCAAACTACCGCTTGAAGAACGAGCTACCTGCCTAGCAGAGCTTGAAACCGGCCTTGACGGCTATACTTATTTGGAAGATTTTTAACCCATGAGCCACTTATTCGATCACACTGATCATTCTCTGTACTCCAACGGCATGACGTTTTTACGTCAGCCAATGGTACGCAATATCACAGATATTGATGCAGACGTTGTGGTACTTGGCTTGCCATTTGACTTGGCAACCTCTGGACGCCCAGGCGCACGCTTGGGTCCAGATGCAATCCGTCGCGCATCCGTGCACTTAGCTTGGGAAAGTAAAAAATACCCTTGGTCATTTGCATTGTGGGACAAAATTAAACTTCAGGACGCTGGCGATTTCACTTACCCAGTTGGCGATCCTGAATATTTCACTGCGCAACTCGAGCTAGCTGCTCTGCAAATTTTGCAGCAAGGTAAAACGCTATTAAGCCTAGGCGGCGATCACTTTGTGACCCTGCCACTGCTGCGTGCTCACCAGCAAATTCACGGCAAAATGGCGCTCGTACATTTTGATGCGCACACAGACACATACAGCCAAGGTTCACGCTATGACCACGGGACTATGTTCTATCATGCTCCCATTGAAGGCTTAATAAGCCCAGAGCATTCAATGCAAATTGGCATCAGAACCGAGTACACAGAGCAAGGTCACGAGTTTGGCGTGATTGACGCTATGGCAGCAAACGACTTAAGCGCTGAAGAAATAGCAGCACAAATCAAAGCACGCGTCGGCGATTTGCCGGTGTACTTAACCTTTGATATCGACTGTCTAGACCCAGCTTTCGCACCTGGCACCGGCACCCCAGTGTGCGGCGGTCTAACCAGCGACAAAGTACTCAAGATTTTACGCGCACTGCAAGGGCTAAACATGATAGGCATGGACGTAGTAGAAGTCTCCCCTTCCTACGACCAAAGCGAGCTCACCGCAATCGCCGCCGCCACCATTGCACACGAACTACTGCATCTGTGGGCTGTAAAGCATAAATAACCGGATACGGGTTTGGACTAAGCCACCTTAACCAGGTGGCTTTTTTGTTTGGGGTCTTGTCGTTGAATGATGATTAACACCCTAAGAAAGTGAACAAACAGGGCGGCTAATAATCAGAATGAAGTTGTAACTCCCCCAAAAAATTAACAATTTACCTACCCATTTATGTAAAAAATTGATTTATCAAAATAGCTTTTGGACCATCCAATTTAATAACAGAAACGTCGTCAACAAATGTAAAGCTTTGCAAAGAATTAGTATCGGTAGAGAGTTTAAGTGTTGTCGATGTTGATGTTGCTCTGAAGGTAAAATTGAAATAAGTCCAGTCTATAGTTGAACCCGAATTATTTAAATTATAAATATAGTGTTCATCTCCTATTTTTATTTCTAATTTTGATTGCCCTGTTCTACCGTGTTTTTTATATGTGGATGCATAAAATTTAACTAAATATTTGTTTCCAACTTCAGTGGCAAAAGTTTGCTGTATTCCCCCACCATTTGTTGAATAATGGTTATTTAAATCGATAGCGTAGTTCCGTTAGGCATGCTTCCAGTCTCTGCTGTAAACTTAAACCATTCAACACCAGCTCCCTCAGTAGTCCACCCAGTTATAGAATTGCTATCACCTCCGGGAATAGTTTCCCATGTTGATGGCAAGAGAGAACCTTTTTCAAAACTCCCATTTATCAGCAGATTTCCACTATCACAATCAGCATATGAACTGCTACTTATTACACTTAAGGCTGATATTACGATACTACTTATTATATTTTTCATTATTTCTCCTTCCTATAGATTAAGACTATTAATTAACGAAGAACTAGCCACTGCATACTTTGGCTAGTTATCGGCCAAATAACACCAAATCCCGAAAGTTTTCATCCCTGCCAGGTGTTTGAGCTGCTTCATTCGCTATACCCAGTAATTGCAAAGGTGCTATTCGATCATAGATCAGCGTAAAGTGCGCTTCTCTAGAGACGTAGCAACTAATAATTTATTCCCACAAAAATGTATGAATAAAAATCATCACTTCGGGCCATAATAATCGCTCTAAGATTCCCATAGAACAATTTCAAAGTAAACAGATAGTTAGGCGTGTAATAAAACTCTTGGGCAACATTTGGAATTTTTTGGTGTACTCATCAGTCAACTCGAAGTGGTCGCCTGCAAATTCATCATCAACAATAGCTCGAAAACATAACTTCTCGGCGGGTAAACCACCTCCCACAAAAATATTTATACTGCGAATTTGGAGACATACTGTGCTAACAGCTTAATTGCTAAAACTATAGAAGATCATACAAGCAACTTATTCCCCCTCCATCACACCCGAAAATCATAATCCGATATGCAATGTGCCGACAGGATGTCGGCCAAGTCTTGTCTGGCACAGGGACGTGCCTTACAAGACGGTTGCACTATATCGGCTTAGGGTTTGAGGATTAAGTGTGATGCTAGGGCGACGTTTTCTTGGTTCGCTCGATCGCGTCGTTTCAAAAGAATGAACGAAAAGTGCATGGATGCGCTTTGATATTAAACATGGAGATTTATTTTGCTAACGGCTGGTAGCTCGAAATTTATCGTAAAGTCAGCCCGTCATCCTGACAGGTTTCGACGCCCATCCATGGGCTACGACATACTTTTCTTTGATGCCCAAAGAACAAGTATGCAAAAGAAAGGGCACTCCCAACATCACACTGACTCCTCAAGTAAATCGCCAATATGAACGTCACCGCTGTGTAAGGGCCATCCTTGGCCCTGTCACAGCTTTTCACGCATCCATGCGCTGAAATGACTCATTGGCAATTTACTTTCGGGTGTGATGAGGGAGATACAAGGTGCTGATAGATTCTTGTGGTGCTTGCAAACAACTATGTTGCTAATGGCTTTGTGAACAGCTAACAGGCGACTTATTCCCCCCTCCATCACACCCGAAAAGTATAAGCTGATATGCAATGTGCCGACAGGATGTCGGCCAAGTCTTGTCTGGCATCATGGACGTGCCTTACAAGACGGTTGCACTATATCGGCTTAGGATTTGAGGATTAAGTGTGATGTCGGGGCGACGTTTTCTTGGTTCGCTCGATCGCGTCGTTTCAAAAGAATGAACGAGAAGCGCATGGATGCGCTTTGATATTAGCCAAGGAGGGCTCTACTCATCAGTCAACTCGAAGTGGTCACCCGCAAACTCATCATCAACAATAGCTCGAAAAAATAACTTCTCGGCGGGTGAACCGCCTACAAGACTGTTTACACCCTCACTCAAATTGCGTTAACCACTCTTTTAAAACACTATTTAACAAGGTTTGCTGCTCTTTACTCATTCCTTCAACCAATTGGGCTTGAATGGCAATATGCGGTTCAATCAGCTTTTCAATCAGGGCGAGGCCTTCGGTTGTCAATTCAACTGTTACACTGCGGCGGTCTTCTTTACAATGCTCACGTTTGATAAGGCCTTTTGCCGCTAGCTTATCTAAACGATTGGTCATCGCGCCAGAGGTGAGTAGCATGGTTTTAAATAGCTCTGATGGGGTTAAGCGAAATGGTTTGCCGCTGCGGCGCAAGGTAGCTAACACATCAAATTCGCCCAAATTTAATCCGTATTGCTTGTGCAGTTTTTCAACTTCGGCTTCCATATGTTTAGCTATGCGCACTAAGCGACCCATTATCGCCATGGGCGTTGTTTCTAACTGTGGTTTTTCACGAGCCCATTGCTCTTGTACTCTATCAATCGCATCCATCAATATTTGCCCCGACAACAAACTTTATAAAGAAATATCTTAACATAAAGATACTTTACAAAAAGTGTTTTTAGTAATACCTTACCGCAAAGTATCTCAATATAAAGATAGTTAATGTGAATATACTCCTCGCGATGATCCCTGCTTTTTTATGGGGTACCACATATGCGGTGACACAATACACCCTTGCGGACTGGCCGCCTCTTTTACTTGGCGCTATTAGAGCGCTGCCGGCTGGGCTTATTTTGCTGGCTGTTAAGCCGAGTTTGCCAAAAAAAGCAGACTGGAAAATACTATGCGGCCTTGGGGCGATTAATATCGCGGCCTTTTTTAGCATGATCTTCGTGATGTCGTTAACGCTACCATCTGCTATATCGAGCGTAGGCATGGTGTCTGTGCCGGTATTCGCCATGCTTTACCATTGGTTAGTCAACAAGCAACGTCCAGGATTGGTGCAAGCGTTATGCGGCGCGGCGCTTATTGTGTTGGCCTGGTTGCTATTTGATCCGAGTTCACTGAATTTAAACCCTCTTGGTTTAGCGGCAATACTTGCGGCAATAACCTGTATCGTGATCGGCAGCTCAATCACTAAGTCTCTTGGTGATCGCATGCATTGGTGGACGGTGTTAACTTGGCAGCTCATAATTGGTGGTGTTATTCTCACATTCGCATCAACCGTTCACGGTGTAATCGCACCAGCTAAGTATATTGCGGCTCTTAACAATTTATCGATGACCAATCTCAGCGGCATATTATGGGTTGTGCTCCTGAACACCGCGCTGGGTTATAGCTTGTACGAGTGGTTACTACAACGTATGTCTGTGGTGGACTTTACCTTTGGTGGTATCGCAAATCCGATAGCGGGTATTTTGACGGGGTTGGTGCTACTGGGCGAGACGTTCACGCCGCTTCAATATAGCTTGATGGTTGGCATGATTGTAATGCCGCTATTACCGCAAATTATCGTCACTACCCTACGAAGCAGAGCTATGCCTGCTAAGTGTGAGGTAAACTAATCAGTTGAGCGCATAGCAACTATGCGCTCACTCACTTAAATAGACGAAATTAAAGTGTGAGTCGATAGATATATAGCGACTCGTCACTTGCTACGCCCAGATCATTGACACAGGACTCAACAAACTGGCCGCCTATTTTTTCAATGATCCGCTGGCTCGCAATATTTGACTGTAAACATTGAAACTCCACAGCTTTAATATCACTTACCTCTCGAAGCTTGGCAATAACCTGTTCAAGCACTAGACCGATTAAGCCGTGACCTCTTGCCTTTTCGCCAAGCCAATAGCCGATCTCAGCGGTTTGCGTTTGCGCGTCCATATATTTGATCCCAAACACACCACAAAACTCGCAATTAAATTCAATAGCAGACCAAAGTCCGCCGACTTGGTTGTTTATACGTGTGTCGATATATCGCTCTGCATCAGCCTCGGTATGTAATGTCGCAACCCACGGCAGCACATTTTGTAAACTTGCGCGACTGCTTTGTACGCAATCAAATAATGGTTTTGCATGCGTCACAGCAAGGTTTTGTAGTTTGAGATTGGCAGAAATATCTAGTTGCACGGGATGTTCAGCTCCATTTACTCACCTCTATTCAAATACAGGTCTAAAGAAGCTGCGTTCATAGCTGATTATGCAACCGGTATCTTCTGCAAATTTAATTGCAGCCTGACACTGTGCATCTTGAAACGACTCATTACGATACGTTTCATAGGCCGCCAAACTGGGAAAGGTGAATAATGCCAAAGCAATATTACTTGCACCTTCCGATGGTAAAAAGTAGCCATTATGCTGCCCACCAAAGTGATTGACGAGTGGGATCCACATTTTGGCATACTCCTTAAAGTCAGCAATTTTTGCCGGATCAACAACATATTTTAAGTAGCAAGTAACCATACAACCTTTCCTTTTTGTTAAAAACACCAGTTTCACATTGCTCTACACAGCGGTAGACTGTGTGTGAGATTACTTTAAGCGTTAATAGCATGAAGTTAAAGTGATATGGGACTATCTGTCTCGATTAAATGCTCAAACACCTGTTTTGAACTCAGCGCAAAGCTACTGACAGTAACTGACACACTGAGAGAGTATCGTAGCTGCAACTTTTTAAAAAATGATGGAATTACATGATGGTCACCGTTGATTCTTTGGTGTTATATGTAAGCGATATCAAGCTTAGCGAAGCGTTTTATAGACAGCTATTCCAATGTGAGGCAGCGCAACTTTCTCCAACTTTTGTTTCTATGAAGTGTGCAAACAACATCTCCATTGCACTTAAACAAAACACAGCCCTTACACCACCAAGTCGCATTACCGGGGGCGGTACTGAAATCTCTATTGTACAACCAAGCCAAGAGGCGTTTTTTGCTTTATACGATACATGGAAGTTACTAGATATTAAGTTTGCTCAGGTCCCGCAAGCTGAGGTATATGGCGCTAGTTTTGTCGTATTAGACCCAGATAAACATCGTATTCGCGTGTTTGTCGGAAATGAATAAATTTGGCAAAAGCTGCTAGCGCTTCAAGGTGTAACTTGTCTTAACAAACCCATAATAACACGCAGCTTACCCTCCAAATAATATCACCCAACTTCTTACTTGAATGGCGGCAATAAAATAGTAAAACATGTCCCAATGCCCTCTTCACTCTCAACCAATAACTCTCCACCATGCTCTTTGATTATATCGTAGCTAATGGAGAGCCCAAGTCCTGTGCCTTTACCGACAGGCTTAGTAGTAAAAAAGGGGTCAAATATCTTATCAATGATCTCCTTGGGGATCCCTACGCCACTGTCTTGTACACTGATCGCAACACTGCCATTTTCCAAATGCGTTGTTACCTTAATCTCTCCTTCACTCTCCAACGCCTGCGCTGCATTGATGAGTAAGTTTGTCATTACTTGAATTAGCTTACCTTGGTTCCCCAGCACTTGAGGGACTTCACTTAACTGTGTGATCACGTTAGCATGATATTTGAGCTTACTCTCAACCAGGTTTAACGTTGTCTTTATACAGGCATTAATATCGCAAGGTTGCAATTGAATAGTATCAGCTCTTGAAAACTGCTTGAGATCGTTCACAATTGCAGAAACTCTTTGTAGCCCTGTCATCGACTCATCAATCAGTTCAGTACAATCGCTATTAATAAAAGCAAAGTCTTTGTCTTGAACAAACTCATTAAACGCTGCGAGTGTACTGGGTTCAAGCCCAAGCTGAACTGCACGCTTTGCAAGTTCGGCATAATCGCCATGATAGTGACGCATCACATCAAGGTTACTCATCACAAAACCGAGCGGATTATTTATTTCATGGGCAACACCGGCGGCCAATTGACCCACAGAGGCCATTTTCTCTGAGTGAACAAGTTGTTGCTGCGCGGCTTCAAGGTCTTTGTTAGTGGCCTCAAGCTGCTGATTTTTCTGATTCAGCTTTTCAGTTCTTTGCGCCACCAGTTCTTCTAGATGTTTATTTAGCTCAATCAAATCATACTTATATCGCTCTCGACGCTCATGCTCTTCAGCTAAAGTTTGTGATAGTTCATCAAACGCTAAGGAGAGTTCTTGTAACTCATCTTTACTTTGTATTGGTTTCCATTTGAAATCAAACACGCCGTTTTTGACATTACGAGCGATAAATTTAGCTTGGCTCTTCAATATATACAGGTTGGTTGTGAGATATATCCCCAAAAAATAAGAGAAAATAGCAACTAACGCCATTTCAAACAGCGCGATAGAAACCGTCCAGCGTTTTACTTCAGACATCGTTCGATTTATCGTACCAATATCAATGCCTATCTGAATGGTGCCAAACAGTGTCCCTCCCTCAACAATATCAGCATGAATATCAAAAATGCCGTCGGTGACTTTCGCAACTAACGTATCATCTTCAAATGTGTGCGACTTAAAGCGCTCGTTTCCCGCAAAGGAAAGAGTTTGGTTTTCTCCATCGATCACTTTAACGTAAAGGATATCTGGGTTACTTAATAACTCATTGGTAAAAGCATCTAGCGTGGCTAAATCGTACGACAGCACAGCATCTTTGGTCGCGCTAGCAAACAAACGAGCTGTCGTGGTTGCGCGTTTATTCATTGCGTCATTTGCAGACTCCATCATAAAATCAATCACCACAAATATGAGTGCACTCAACAGCACCGCTTCAATAATAGCGGTGCCAATCATGGTTTTGAGTCTTATCGATAACCTTTTCATTCAGTCGTGGCGCTTCTTAATCATCCGAGTACTATTTGCCAACCAAGGTTTCTAATTCTAATGTTTTTACGTCTTGCCAGTCCTCGTTCGACGCTGCCATAATGCCTTTGAAATTCACCGCTTCGAGTAGCCTGATTCCCTCTTCACTCAGTTCAAGAGAGGTCAACGCCGCTACTAATCTTTGCCTTGCATCTTCTGGCATTGCTCTTTTTACAGCAAATGCATGTGGTGTATAACCTTTTGTCGTCCAGAGAATGTCGAGTTGTGATTTAATTTTAGGATCGGCGTTGTTGAAAGTGCGCATGACACCGCCCCCCGCTTTGACAAATCCTCTCGACACGTTGAGATAAACGGAGTCATGGGAAGATACATATCTTGGCGTAAATTCAATACCTTGCTTCGCCAATTCATCTCGGGGCAAAATGCTCGCAGCGAATGCAGCAGGAGCCGGAAAAGCAAGTGTCTCTCCTCGCAACTGCAATAAGTCAGTAATACCCGTTCCCTTTTTAACCACGATGATCCCTTTTATCATTTTATCTCTTTGCTTGGCGATAGCTTGATAACCTGCCCGCTCATTAAATACAACAAAGTGATAGGGATTCATGTATGCCACATCATACTCTTGCTGCAGCACGCGGGCTTCAAAGGTCGGTATATCTTTAGCGGTTTTAAACGTGTAGTTATCTCCGGTTTTATCACTGAGATAATCGAGAATAGGCTGCCAATTTTTGGCTAACTTATTTGCAGACTGCTGCGGCACAAAGGCGAAGGTATAATCACCACTCAAACATAAAGCGGGAAATAAAATGAGACTCATCAGCAGGACTTTTATCATCACATCACCACCTAGCATTAAACACTTTTCGAATAAGGACTTAAGTTCCACAAAAGTATAGATCAATATTGAAAAACGGCTTATTTGCTCATTGATAAAAGTGCCTGTCCTTTATCTTATGTCCTTATCTTTGTTGGCCTTGATATTTTGTAACGCGCTTGCCAGCCAAATGGTAAACTGGTGAACAATCGCCGAACTCTTGCGATAAGTCGTTTGCCTGAGCCAATAGCCATAGCCTGAAAATTCCTCCATTGTCGTGCTTTTACTTAACCACCCCTGTATTACTGCAGACTCTGCCAATACATCGCTCAGTAGTGCCAGCCCTTGCCCGGCCACAGCCGCCTGCATGACAAAATGTTCTTGCTCAAAATAACGCAAGTCATAATGACTTTCGTCAATGTGCGCTCGCCAAGGAATATTTTCAAGTCCCGTTTCGTCTTGCCAATGGGTGAAAAATAGTACAGGTTTACCTTGGTCTGGCACCCGATAATTTGGGCTAGCATAAAGCCCAATTTTCTCGGTAATAAAATGAATTTCATTGGAGTTAGGTTCCGCTTTGCCATAACGCAGGGCGATATCAATATGCTTCTCTTTATTTAAATCAATGAGTTGATCGCTCGCGCATATTGTGACGGTTTGATTTGGAAAAGCGCGATTAATGGCAGTCATATTTGGAGCAAGCCAAAGTGCAGCAAATGAATTACAACATGAAATAAGCAAATCATTCTTTTGCTCAGTAAACTCAATAAACGCATTATCGAGCATATTGAGTGAGTCGATACACACCTTTGCGAGTGCCTGTCCTTGTAATGTTAATTGCACTGCTCGCGTTTTGCGCTCAAAAAGCTGAACCCTTAGCTGTGATTCCAGCGACTTTATCTGATGCGACACTGCCGTAGGCGTAACATTAAGTACTCGCGCCGCATCTTTAAAACTTAAGTAGTGCGCGGCAACCGCAAAGGTTTTTATATTATTCAAAGACGGTAAATGTGTGAACATAACAAACCTATAAGTTAGTATATCTCATCTATAAGTGGATTCTTCTCAGTTGTCACATTGCTTACGTAAGCACAGAATAAAACACAGGACATAACTGGAGAAAAACCATGAAAAACATTTTATATATAAGTAGTAGCGCAAGAAAGTATAGTGAGACAAGTTCGCAACATCAGTCAATTAGTCGGATGTTAGGTGAGCAATTTTTGACAAAATTTAGCAGCTGCATACATGAAGTGGAAATCACCCATCGCGACCTCTCCGTGAAACAACCTGCATTCATCGATGAAGCATTTATAGCGGCTGCATTTGCAAAAGGCGTGTTGAGCGAAGAGCAACGCTTAGTACTCGCTGAGTCTGACGACATTATCAAAGAAGTGACTAATGCGGATATTATCGTGATCGCAAGCCCTATGTATAACTACGGCATGCCTGCTGTGCTAAAGGCATGGTTTGATATGGTGATCCGAGTAAATAAAACCTTCAGCTTTGATTTAGCGCGAGGTGATAAACCACTTGAGCCAATTTTATCGGGTAAAACTCTCGTATTACTGGCATCTTGGGGAGAATTTGCATTTAAAAAAGGTGAGTCACAATATCATTTGAATCACCTAAGTAGCCATATCGAGCAGTTGGCTCCATATTTAGGTGCTGAAGCATTTTATGAAATCGCATCTGAGTATCAAGAATTTGGCGACGACAGGCATAAGCACTCAAAACAACGTGCTATTGATGATGTGCACAAACTAGCACAAATACTTAGTGCTAAGTAAGAGCATAAGTGAGCGTATTGCGCTCTCCCTACTCTCACGCAGCTTACTGTTTATAGTGATAAGTGATCTGACTTTGTAGATGTTTAGGTTCAATATGAATAGGACGATAAAGCTGGATAGTGCCAACAATCTTTGCACCATCACTAATTGTAAGCGTTGGTATGTCATTCCCAAGCTTAGAAGCAATATATCCTGCCTGACGATAAATCACATCACCTAAAATGGTAGCGCCGCTGGCAACTGTAATATCTCCGCTCGCGTTGATGACATTTCCTTCAATTAGCACCGACTCACCAACCTCAATATTACCATTGGTAACTTGAATGCTCCCATACACGCGCGCTTTTTCCATCAGCATAATGTTGCCATTCTCAACATTAACCGACTGTGCTTCACTATACTTATCAAGCTGAATATTACCGTTAGTCACTTCTGCAGATTTGACTTTGGCCCCTTCAGCTAGCGTAATATTGCCATTTTGTAGGGATAAGTTCCCAGCTTTTTGACCACTTGCCACATCAATATTTCCAGCAAAATGGCTTAAGTCTTCACCATGAGTGGCGTTGAGGTTACCCACAGAGCATCCGACTAAGTTTAAAGTAAACGCAAGCGCGAGTGGGTACTGATAACGTTTGTTGGTCATTATTTTTTCTTCTTATTATTGGTTACTAGAGCAAAGTATTAAGACAAAGTGGTGTAACTACCTAGAGCCACTAAGCAGATTTCACTTAACTTTAGCATTCAAACCGAGCTCAAGATGTTAGAGGCGGATAGAGTTTACATCGATGGAAGCCTACTCAGAGTATCCTGAGTAGGCTCAAAGTGCATGGCTAAGCGTTCAAAACCGCAAGTAGCCTGCCTTTTGACGTCGCTAAATCAGCTTTGTCAGCCTCAGCTAGATAACTGATAAGGTAAGTCTCAAGACTACTTTCTTCACCTTGCAGTTTTGCATCTAGCATCGCAACTTGCTCAGACATTCTCTCGCTTTGCAATGCTTCCGGTGATGACTGATTCGTCAAAATCTCAAGTCTCAATAGCAACTGGGCGGCGTTTAGCGAGGTTTTATTATTACCTTGCCAAGAGCTAGGAATATCACCGTCAGTGTCTACCGCTTCCACCAGTTCATTGAACTTTTCACGACGCTGTGAAGAAAATAGATCATCTAATTTCGACTTCACTTGTGACAATAAACGATTCTTTTCTTGCTTCAGTCCTGGCACTACAATAAACGTATTGAGTTCATCGCGAATGGCAGCCAGTTCATTTTGAGTGACCGCTTCAATGACCTTGTTGTCGAACTCTGCAAGCAACTGACGCTGCTCGGCTTCCTGCGACTTCTCCTGTGCTTTTTGCTCGGCATATTGTGCGCTGCGCTTTTCAAACACGGCATCATTATGGGCACGAAATGCTTTCCACAGAGTATGTTCTTGTTTGGCACCAGCAAAACCAATTTGCTGCCACTGTTTTTGCAATGATTTCAGTAAGTCACAAGCTGCAGCTAAATCTTCAGCTTCTAGCTGCTGCTGTGCAGTCTCAACTAACTTAGCCTTTTCAACGGCATTGGCTTGATGGAAGGCTTTAAGTTTCTCGTAAACCGCTTGATGGTGCTCACGGTAAATCGAATTCAGCTTTTGATAGACTTTGGCATCCACATTGCCAGCATTTTTCCACACTTTGGCTAGGCGGTTAAATTGTGCTTCCACTTCTCGCCAATCAATACCCTCTTTATCCAAAGTACTAACAAGTGCTTTCACTTCTTCAATCACCGCTTCACGCGCTATTTTTGCCTGCTCACGCTGTACTTCTTGCTCCGCAAAGTAAGCGCGACAAGGTACAAACAATAATTCGATTTTTTCATCAAATTGAGCTGCTTGCGCTTTTTCCTGTTCCGTTTCAACATGACCAAGTTCGTTCCAACGTGTTCTAAGTAATTTTACTTCCTCAGCACGCTTAACAGGGTCAACCGACTCCTCTGCCAGTTTGATATCAAGCTCCGTAAGCAATTCTTCACGTTTAGGTGTAGCTGCATACTTTTGCCAATCTTTAAGATCTTTTAATGCTTGAGACAAGCTTTCATGCTGGTTTTCAAGCTGCTTTTTGTAGCTTGGCGTAAGCAACTCAAACTGCTCAATAAAGCCATTAAAAACACCAAATGCCACGTTAAATCGACCCTGATCAATTAATCGTTGAACATCGCGTGCTTTCTTCTTCGCGATTTTGAGTGCCTTTTCTTGCTCATTTTTCAGCGGCTCGATAGCTGTCATAAACGCTTGGCTTGCATCTGATAGCTCAGCTTTTGCTGATTTATGCAATACCTTAGGCAGTGAATCTAACGCTTTACGCGCTGTAACATAGCGGTCTTTTTGTGCTTGCACTTGGGTATCAAGCGCTTCTAATGAAGTTGGTACTTCAACTGCCTTCAACTCTGCTAAGGCATTATTGAAGGTTTCACTTGCAGCAATAAGTGCGGGTAAATCGGCAAGATCACGCTCAATATTTCGCAGTTTTCTTGTGAACTCGCCAAGCGCTTCAACAGTGACATATTGAGGTGCAGACACTTTGCCTTTTAATACTTCACTACGCTTAACTAGTGCATCGTGTGGGGCTAAGTCTAGTGTTTTACATGCAACTTCGACCGATTTTTCAATAGCCTCAAGTTCAGCAGTTAATTCAGCGACCTCTAGGGCTTCATTTTGCTTTTGCATTAACTCAGCTTGCTGCGCTTGATGTTTAACTTGTAACTCATTGAGATGACGGTTTAATTTATCTGCTACTTGTTGATACTTTGCATCTAGTGCAGTTACTGTTTCAGCATCTAACCACTTAAGCTCAATGCTTTGCCACTGTGCAAATAACTGCTGTGCTTGCGCGTTCACCGTTTCATAGTTTTGCTTATCTCTTAGCGCGTTTAACTTGGCAAGCACAACTCGCGTTTGCTCAGCAACTTGAGTAGGCATTTCTTTTGCTAATCGCTGCTGCTCCAGTGATCCATTAAGAGAAGTCAGCGCTTCACCTTTAGCGGCTTTTAGGACACTTTTTTCAAGTGAATGCTGTGCAATCAGTTCCAACATAGCGATCTGAAGTGCTTCATCACCTTCTTTGAAGGATTTTTCGATTAACGTGGCATTCGCAAGGCGCTTAAGCAGTTTAACTTTGTTCGTTAAATCGGTTTCAATTAATGCAACTTTCTCAAGCGTTTTAGCTGGCGCATAGCGTTCAATGTATTCTTCACGAATGTTGCTCTGCAGTGTGGTGTCTTGATTAATGACCGCACTCGAAATTTTCTGCTCAGCAAGCTCTTTTAACTCGCTATCTTGCTTATAAACTTTCCACCAAAGACCAAGGTCATTTACCTTAGTAAGTACCTTTTTTCTGATCTGCGCAGACTCGTCCTCAAGTGCTAGCGTATGTAGTAAAGTTGCGTCTTTGCTTAAATCTAACTTGTCCACTGCTTGTGAGCGAACGTCAACCTTAGGGTGTTTCCATTTCGGTGTAAAAAGGTGTTTAAAGATCATTTTCACTGAACCTAGCTATTTCATTGTCGGCTTTGAATTCTTGTTGTAATTCGCGTTTGGATTTTTGCACCATTTCACCTTTTTCGTTGATGGTGAACTGCTCATTGGACTTAGCTACTTTTGCTTGATATAGCATGACCAACTGCACGGTTTGCTCTTTTTGCGCATCACTTAGTGGCGTACCATCAGGCCACTTTCCGGTTGACGCACCGTATTGCAAACGCTCGAATACTTCTGGGGTAATATTTTGAACTAAGCTATCTACATTCATTACTACTTTTTCTTTTTCAAAATAACGAGGATGACTCGATTAATTAAGTACCAAACCGCACCAATGCCTATAGCGCTTTTGCTTGCGATCATTTCAAACGAGTTAGGGTCAGGCTGCTGCCAATAGATATATAAGAATCCACCTAGTACTAGGATCAGTGCAATAAACGAGTAATTCATTACAGATTGCTGACGTTTTACACGATTTCTAGAGGCCGCTCTCTCTCTGTCTTCTTGAGAAAAGTCTGCTAAATTGGTTTCACAATGCGGGCAGGACTTATGTTTGGAGGAAATAGATTTACCGCAGCTTGGGCACTGTGCTATTGCCATCGTGTTACTTCTCCATAATACAAAAAAGGGCACCTGTGAGGCGCCCTATTCTACTACCTTTGCGAACTCTTGTCCTTAAATGACAAGATAATTTTAATTAAAATTCGCTCACTGTTTGTGTTCTTTGTTGAAATCTTCCCAGTATTCTTTAACCGAAGATTTCATTTCTTTTCTGAGTAGTAAAATACCAAATAAGTTAGGTAACGTCATCACCACGATGGCCACTGCAGCCAACTTCCACACCAGTGTCGTATCAGCAAACGACGCCCAGAAGAAACCTGCAACATAGAATACGCGATACGGCATGACCGAACGACTACCAAGAAGATAAATCATCGCTCGGTCGCCATAGTATGACCATGCAATTGCCGTAGAAAACGCGAATAACAACAAACCAATCGAAACGATGTATTTACCATTTTCACCTAAATAACCTCGGGTAAACGCTTTGGTCGTCAGCTCCGCCGAATGCACTAAAGAGTAACCAATCACGCTGATGCTATTGTCTGTTGGCAAGCCGTCTTTCACTTCGACGGTACCCGTGTACTTGTGACGCTCTGTAATACCAAAACGTACTTGCTCACCAATAGAACGCGAATGGATCACGGTAAAGTTTTCTGTTACCGCTTTACCCTGTACGACTTCAATCTCACCATTGAAAGGTTTGACAGTATGCTCTTTTTTACCATTCAAGTAGGCGTACAATGCATCTCGGTCTTGTTGATTCGATTCGTCATATTTACCGTCTAAGATAACCATAGATGAGCGCTCAAAATGGGTTTCGAACTTTTCGGTCCACACACCCGATGACAAAATAACCAATCCCGTCAAGGTACAGATAATGATTGTGTCAATAAACGGTTCAAGAATGGAAACCATACCTTCAGACACTGGTTCATCGGCTTTTGCCGAGGCGTGCGCGATTGGTGCTGAACCTTGACCCGCTTCGTTAGAAAACAGACCTCGGTTCACCCCACGGTTAAATGCATAAGCAAAAGAAGCCCCTAAGAAACCACCCGCTGCCGCAGAACCCGTGAAAGCATCTGTAAATACAGAAAGGAAAGAAGGAACGATATTCTCAACGTTGTAGAAGATAACGGCAAAAGAACCAAGAATATAAATCGCAGCCATTAATGGCACGACGCGAGAAGTGATAGCAGCAATGCGCTTAATACCACCAAGTATTACAAGCGCAAGCAAAACTGAAAGCACAGCACCGGTTGCCATCGGTGCAAAACCAAAGGTCGCTTCCATGCCTTGAGCAATGTTGTTGATCTGCGGCAAGCTACCTGTACCAAATGAGCTAATCACAGTAGCAATTGCAAATAATACCGCTAACCATTTCATGTTTAGGCGACGATCCATATAGTACATTGGACCACCGGCCATGGTGCCATCATCTGTTTGTACACGGTATTTATGCGATAGTGTGACTTCCACAAACTTGGTTGTCATACCAAAAAAGGCAGTCATCCACATCCAAAATAATGCTGCTGGCCCACCGATTGAAATTGCCAGCGCCACCCCACCAATATTACCAGTACCAACTGTGCCAGAAAGTGCCGTTGCGAGTGCTTGGAAGTGTGTGGTATCGCCTTCTAGGCCTTTTTTATCATATTTACCAGTAACGACTTTACACGCATGTTTGAAATATCTGATCTGTGGAAATTTCAAGTAGATTGTAAAAAACAAACCTACCCCTAACAGAACATACGGGAACCAAGGTGAACCACCTAACATTCCATCTAAGCTATCTAATAAGCTGCCTAACGCATCCACGAATATTCCCCTTTATTGTTGTTATTACACCCTGTTGAGGTGTTCTACCTTATTTTTTAATATTAATTTGCTTTAAATATTATTTTGTTGTTCTTTTAAACGCACAAAAATAAACGGGTAATCAATATGGTGATTACCCGTCTTTAAGCTTATCTTAAGTCATCAACCACATTTAAGATTGCAGCTAAGGTGTCTTGACCAAACTGATATGAACGTCGGTCTGACCAACCGAAGTAAGGATCTGGCAAATTTGCATTGTCCTTAAACGGCATTTCAACGGTATAAGCCAACGCTTTGAACGCTTCACCGACAGCACACGAAGCAACGGTGAGGTTTGCTTCACCCGGTGCATCTTTATCGTAACCAAATTCATCTTGGAACTCAGGTGTGATAGTTAACAGTGCCGCCTTGAAAGAGTCTTCCAAACGCTGTAGACGCTCATCATAGCTCGGAATACCTTCACTACCCGCAACGAAGTTATACGGTAGTGCTTCATCACCATGAATATCGAGGTACATATCCAGCCCAGTTTCATGCATTTTATTTAATACATAATAAACTTCAGGTGAGTTCTCAAGTGTTGGCGTTTGCCATTCACGGTTAAGGTTAACGCCTTTTGCATTTGTACGCAGATGACCACGAACGCTGCCGTCCGGATTCATATTTGGCACGACATAAAATACCGCTTTCGATAACAGTGCAGCGGCATGTGGATCTTCGTCATCCAATAGTTTGTGAAGTAGACCTTCAACAAACCATTCTGCCATCGTTTCACCAGGGTGCTGGCGCGCCGTGATCCAAATCTTTTTCTTCTCATCTGACGGCTCACCAATAGTGAGTAAGCTCATATCACGGCCATCAAGCGTTTGACCTAGCGTCTCTACAACGCACGCATCATGGGCTTGAGCCCAGTAGACTAGGTCTAAATGGCGCTCATAACTATAAGGCGCAAAATAAGCAAAGTAGGTGTGAGCACATTCAGGCTCAAAATCGATAGTTAATGTACCATTCTCATAACGGGTTGGCACACGGAACCAAGTTTGACGATCATAAGATGCAACCGCATGATAATCATCCCAACCTTCTGGGTAGGCTGAGTTTAGTAGTTGGTTGATATGAATTTTGTGCTCTAAAAAAGGCGTAGACTCAAGTCTAAAGTGAAACCATTGAAAAAAGTCAGACTCATTGTCTTTATTGATTTCTAGTTGAATATCTGCAGGTGATTCTGCTTTTACCACCTTGATATTACCACTATCGAAATTACTCGTAATGCGCATAGGTTTCCCTAAATAAGTTAAAAACTGCTGTGTAAATACACTGTTACCATACTCAACTATGCTTCAGTCGAGAATTATATTAAACCTCAAAGAGAGGTAATACTGTGCCTGCCTTTGCACAAAGTTGAGGTGTAACTTTTTGTTAGCTAATTGTAGCTGACCTATCTTTGCAAGCCTACCACAACGAACTTATTTCAAAAACTAAAAAAGCCAGCTGGTGCTGGCTTTTTATCGTAAATTTCGTGTTAGCGAGGTAGGCTCGGGAATTTTACTTCCGCCATGTCTTGCATTACACGTACAACCTGACAGCTGTAACCAAACTCGTTATCGTACCATACGTAAAGTACTACACGGTCGCCATCAACGATGGTTGCTTTTGAGTCAACCACACCGGCATAACGGCTACCAACAAGGTCAGTAGACACGATTTCTGTTGATGCGGTGTAGTCAATCTGGTCACGCAGTTCAGAGTAAAGTGAAGACTCACGAAGGAATTCATTTAGCTCTTCAGCAGTTGTTTCTTTACCTAGATTTAGGTTAAGAATTGCCATTGATACGTTTGGTGTTGGTACACGGATTGCGTTACCAGTTAGTTTACCAGCAAGCTCTGGCAGTGCTTTAGCAACCGCTTTCGCAGCACCTGTTGAAGTAATAACCATGTTCAATGCTGCACTACGACCACGACGCTCAGCTTTGTGGTAGTTGTCGATCAAGTTTTGGTCATTGGTGTAAGAGTGAACCGTTTCAACGTGACCGTTTTTAATACCAAACTTGTCGTTAAGTGCTTTTAATACTGGGGTGATTGCGTTAGTTGTACAGCTTGCTGCAGAAACAATCTTGTCTTCAGATTGAATGTCTGAGTTGTTAACACCATAAACGATGTTTTTGATGTCGCCTTTAGCAGGTGCTGTAAGTAGCACTTTAGACGCACCAATTGACTTAAGGTGTTTACCTAAGCCATCTTCGTCTTTCCAAACACCTGTATTATCTACGATAAGTGCGTTTTCAATACCGTATTTTGTGTAATCCACTTCTTCAGGTGAGTTTGCGTAGATAACTTGAATGTAGTTACCGTTTGCTTTAATCGCACCTTTTTCATGGTCTACTGTGATTGAACCATTGAAAGGACCATGAATTGAGTCACGGCGCAATAAACTTGCACGTTTCTCAAGATCACCATCGCGGCCACCGCGAACAACGATTGCACGTAGGCGTAAATCAGCGTGAGAGCCGCCACGTTCGATAAGTAGGCGTGCTAATAAACGGCCAATGCGACCAAAACCATAAAGAACAACGTCACGTGGTTCTGGACGTGCGCCTTGGTTTAGTAATTCTGCAAGTTCTGCATTTAAAAACTCTTCGATTGAGCGGCCTTCACCTGCATTTTTATAAATGTAGGCATAAGCTAGCTTACCAAGGTCAACACGACCTGGTGCTAATTCCATTTTGCTGATCACTTCTAAGAATGGAAAGCTTTCACGAAGACGTAGTTTGCGCTCTTCAAAGCGTGCTACTGTTTTGTGTGCTTTGATAACATCAATGGTGCTTGCGCTTACAAGAGGACGACCGTATACAGAGATTTCAACGCCTTTGTTACGGTATAGACGACCGATTAGGGGTTGCATGCTTTCTGCATAATCTTGACGCTCTTGCCAGCTGTTTTGATATTCTTGCTCGTGAGATAAGGTCATTTTTTCTGCCTAATAAACAATTTTCTTTGAACGGATAGCCCGAATGGGCACGGCTATTCTAATTTAAACTGCCGTGATTCTCCACTGTTACCGAACAATTCATTGCGTTAAACTAGTAAACTATTAGCTCTACCCTGTTTATTCGGGCGTAACCCCCTATAATTATAAAAAATCATTGAGGTCAAACTATGGCGTTTAAAAAGTCGCTAGTTTTTGCAGCGTTACTACTTGCTGGTTGCGACGACACCCTAACCTTGAACCAAGTGTGTAGTGAAACGCCTGGTTTTTGTGAAGACTTAAATAAAGACAGTCACTGTAAAGACGAACGTGCGTCGCTTATCTATGCGCGCTACTACGAATACAAGTCACCGACGGACGAAAACAAATATGACTTGTTGCAGAATTTAGAAAGCTACAACCAATGTGTTTCTCGCGCCGCCAAAATTGAGCACATCAAGTTAAAGGAAAAAACCACTTCACGAGTGGAAGGTCATCTCACTGCATTAAAAGAAATGACACGTATTTACAATGAAACAAAAGGCACTAACCATCCAGGCCTGCTTTACTATCATTGGTCTCGTAACAATGATCGCACAGCAATGAACAAACTACTGAACATGCAGGATGACCCTAGAGTTCAAAACGATCCCGAAATTCAGCTTTTCCTTGCAGAGTTTTACGCCAAAGTAGATGATGATAAAACCGTTGATATTCTCTACCGTGTACTAGAACTAAATAAAAGTGGTCATACTCCTAACCCAGAAGTCTATTCATCTTTAGTCAGCATCTTCTACAAACACGAAAAGTATAAGCACGCGTATACTTTTGCCAGAGTGGCTCAACTTTCTGGGGTTGAAGATATCGATATTATGCCAGTGACAAACCAACTGGCTGCAATGGGAAAAGACTTAGCCAACTTAGATTCATTGGCGCAACGAACTTACGAGAGCATTCAAGCTGGGGAGTTTGTTTCCCCACGTGATTTCTGAGCCTTGTTATCAAAATAAAACCGGGAAGCCTATGCTTCCCAGTTTTGAAAATAAATGATCACTACTTTGCCAGTGCTACGTTAATAAACACTGCTGTCATCAAGACTGGGCAAACAAATCTAACGTACTGAGCAAACCAGTAATGTACACCACGGGATTCTAAGTGGAGCTGATTACCGCGCTTCCAAACCCAGCCAACAGTAATAAAGTAGAACAGTCCCATCAATGGTAGCTGATATTGCGTGAATAGACTGATCACCAGTTCGAACAACCATTCAAAGTTTAGAATAATCGTGCTCGATGCTAATAAAATAACTAGCGTAACCAACCAAGTCGCTTGTTTACGTTTAAAGCCGTGATTTTCCACCAAGAAAGATACCGGAATTTCTGTTGAAGAAATGGTAGAAGTTACCGACGCAATAGACATAAGCACAAAGAAAGTCAGGCTAACTAATAATCCCATTTCCCCCATATTGGCAAATAGCTCAGGTAAAATGGCAAAAATCAGCCGGCCTTCACCGATTAATTTGCCGTCTTGAAATACTTGAACACCATTTTGCTGCGCAACGAATATTGCAGGGATAATAAGTAAACCGGCCAAAAATGCGACACTGGTGTCTAGCATTGCAACACTAAACGTAAGCTTAGGTAGATTTTCGTTCGGTTTTAAGTACGAGCCATAAATCATCATGCAGCCCACACCTAACGACAACGAAAAGAACGCCTGCCCCATCGCCGCGATGATCAAGTCAGGATCGCTAATTTTTGAAAAGTCTGGAACTAAATACGTTCTAAATCCTTCTGCTGCGCCGTCTAATGTTGCCATATAGCCAATAAGGCAAAGCAGTAATACCAGTAACAAAGGCATAAGTCGGCGCGACCAAGCTTCTATGCCTGATTTTACGCCTTTGAGAATAATGCTCGCAGTCAAAATTAACATCAGTGGCGTAAAGATAAAGTTTCTCAGCATCGAGTCACCGCTAAGAAACTGATGTGCAGCATCTAGTTCAGCCATTTGCGCAAGAGGATCAAGTGCATGAGACAGCATCCACCCAGCCACAATGGAGTAAAAGCTGAGCATCACAATAGCACCAGCAAGGCCGACATACCCCGCAGCGGCTCCTATTTTCGGATTACCTTCACGCCAAGCTGTCTTAAGTGCTTTAACTGGGTTTGCTTGTGCCTGATGGCCTAAATACAATTCTGTGTAAAGTGCAGGTAATGCGAGTAAAAAAATCACCGCAAAATAAACCAGTAAAAATGCACCGCCACCGTGGTTTGCAGCTTGTGTGGGAAATCCCCAAATATTACCAAGTCCAACAGCCGCACCAGCTGCTGCTAACACAAAGCCAAGTCGGCTTTGAAATCCATCGCGCGTATGAGCCATGTCTGTAATCAATCATTATTTTTGTAGACGGCCGATTATACGTACTTCCGCTGAAAATGCGAGAGGTTCTAGCCGTGCCTCAGAAACTCGAGTTGGGCGTCTCTAGAAAGTCCATTTCCTCTTCTGTTGAATCGCGATTGAGTATTTCGTTTCGATGGGGATAACGGCCAAATCTATCGATAATTTTTTTATGCGCGACTTCAAAATCATAATTAGGCAGGTCGCGAAAATAATGGTCAGCGGCACGGTGGATGATGCGACTTTCGCTATGCATCATGGGTAGGTATAAAAACATCAATTCAGTATCATTGAGCTGGCGGTGATAGTCTTTTTCGATAGCGTGTTGGGTGAGGCTTAGCGCCAAAGGATCACAGGCAAACGCCTCTGGAGTGTCTCTGAATATATTGCGTGAAAACTGATCTAATATAATGATTTCGCACAGCGCGCCAAGTGGTGTTGCTCTCCAACTCGAAAGCTCACCTTGGTGCGCCATTTGGTGCAAAATACCGAAGCGATTTTTTATAATGCGATCAAAGTCCGCAGACTTCTTCCACCAGTCTGATTCAGTGCATTCAACAAACCAGAATTCGTAGACGTCTTTATAATTCATGATGGCACTCCTAGGGAAAAACAAACTTGATGGTCAGCAGACCCTAACCGTTATAAACAAAGTGCCATCCATTATTCAATAATGCAACTTTTTTATTAGTTACTAAAAAACAATAAATTCACTTACGCAACCTCTAGTAATTTAGCATGAATTGATTGCACAACCTGATCTGACTCCTGCTGCTCAACTAAAAAGCACAGATTGTGCTTGCTCGCACCATGGCATATCAATCGAATATTAAACTCTGACAACACATCCATCAGGTTAAGTTGGCACTTCTTCAATTGGATCTCAGAACCTATCATGGCCACCAAAGTAAGATTATTTTCAACGGTCACATGACAAAACTCGCCAAGTTCATCCAAACAAGCTTGTTCTAACTCTGGTCGAGAAGCATTCGGCGCATTATCCAGCGTAAGCGCAACACTAATTTCCGAAGTCGTTACCAAGTCAACCGATATATTGTAATTGCTTAAAATGGTGAAGATACGAGCCAAAAAGCCGCTAGCAAGAAGCATTTCAGGGCTCTTTAACGTCAATAGTATTTGGTTTTTACGTTGTGTCACTGCACGAATGCCTGCTTGCGCCGTTTTCTCTTTTTCAATCCAAGTGCCACCCGCTTGCGGATCACGACTTGAACCAACAAATACTGAAATACCTTTACGACTCGCTGGCAATATGGTTGCGGGATGTAACACCTTGGCACCAAATGTCGCCATTTCTGCCGCTTCATCAAAACTCAAACGAGGAATTGGTCTAGCCTTTACACACAAACGCGGATCGGTACTGAAAATACCAACGACATCGGTCCAAATATGCACACTTGACGCGTCAATTGCCTCAGCTAACAATGCAGCACTATAGTCAGAACCACCACGACCAAGCGTAGTCGTCTGGCCGTATTGGTCACTACCAATAAACCCTTGTGTCACCTGTACTGTGTCGCCAAGTAGCGCGACCAAATTAGTTTGCGCAGCTTCACGCGTAGCTGCGACATTTGGATTCGCTTTACCAAATTGATTATCTGTTTTAAGCACTTTACGTACATCAAAGCGCGACGCCTGAACCTGGTTATTACGTAATATTTGGGTAAACAAATAAGAAGAAAAACGTTCGCCAAAGCTCAGCATTTCATCGCATTGCTGTCTGCTAAGTGCAGGTAAACTCGCAAGGCTTTCAAATTCACTGAACGTTTGCTTGTAACCCTCAGCAAGATCAGCATCCAAAGACACTTGGTCGATAATCGCTTGCTGTATGTTTTCAACCGCTGCAACAACTGCTTTGCGCCCGGCTTCATCTTCCTTTTGTTGGGTTAGCGTTACAAGGTGATTGGTTACGCCAGCACATGCACTAACAACGACCACTCGAACATTTGGGTTGTCACGAACAATGTGAGCACAACGAGACATAGCTTCAAAGTCAGCGACACTGGTACCGCCAAATTTGGCTACAACATACTGCGAATTCATTTTCTCTCCTCTCGACTGTTGGCACAGTCAAATTTTATAAGGAGAACTCGGCATGGGATTTCTAGAAAGACGAACGCTTGAAATGACCTTTGCCAGAAGCTCTCCACCAATACGGTGACAGTTCCGAGGATTCAGCCTCGTAAACCGAAGAATCGTTGCGACGAGCAACTTTTCTCCTCGGCGAATACTTCCCTCACTAGTGATCATTGGTCTCGTCACCTCACACTAACTACCTAAGCATCGCGCCTCTTCTGTTTATTTTGCCTTTGTTAATCTGAATAAAAGCAAAATAAAAGCCCGCAATAAATGCGGGCGATGTAAGAAAATTATCTTTTAGCCGTCTAGGTGTCAAGTTATTTATGAAAAACTTATCCCAAAGCGGTAAAAAATTAAATCCATTGGTCTTAAATAAGCTGACCCGCGAAATACGCGCCACTATATCCAATGGTATATGCGATAAGCAGGTAGATACTCATTTTAAGATAGCTTGAGAAGGTTAAAGCTTTAACCTTACTCATTGCAATGATCCCCGCTGCAGAGCCAATAATGAGCATAGAGCCACCAACGCCAGTCGCATAAGTAAAGGTTAGCCATTGCGCTGGAGTCATCGTAATGTCTGCTTTTAATAGCGCAGCCGTCAAAGGCACGTTATCTACCGCCGCACTCATTAAACCGACCAAGTAGTTTGCGTATTCCGGCGCAAGATGCAGATATAAATCGGTAAACTTAGACAATACACCGACTTCTTTCAACGCACCAACTAATAACAGCACACCCACAAAGAACAATAAAGTGTCGTATTCAATTTCACGGATATAGTCGATGATTTTCTTATTTACGTCCTTCTTGCGCATCAAGAATTGCGCCATTAAGAACATCAAAGACAAGCCAAATAAGAAGGTTAACATCGGCGGTACATGGTATTGCACGCTTAAGAATAACGTGGCAAAAATGGTTGATAAGAAGATGAGCGCAATGGTGATATCGGTCTTTTCAATTCTGCGTAATTCAGCCTTTTCAAAGGTGATCTTATCATTCATGCCGATTGACAGCATCGCAGCTAAGATAAATACGCTAAAAATAGAGGGAGCGATTAGTAAAAGCAGATCAGGGATAGTCACTTTATCGGCTAGAAATATCATCAAGGTGGTTACATCACCGGTGATCAATGATACCCCACCGGAGTTAACACTAAAGATGATTAACGTCGCATATCTAATTAGCTTTTTCGGGTCTAATTTCAAAGACATGACTACAGCTAATGAAATAAGCGTCGCGGTGATGTTATCCGATATTGACGAAAATACGAATGCAAACGCACCGACCAAAAACATTAGCTTGCGTTCGCTAATATGGGTTGGCATGATCCGGTGAACAATATTTTGGATAAACCCTTTTGAGTTCAAGTAGGCAACAAATGTCATTGCAGCCATTAAGAACAACCAAAGCGTCGCGATTTCCAAAATGTTATGGTCTAGCTCAATTTGTACAATTTCTGGGCTTTGACCATGAATTGGAGAGATAAAGGCGATAATCCAACATAAAGTACCAAAAAAAAGCGTTGTTTTGGCCTTGTTTACGTGAATAATATCTTCTATAACGATGAGTATAAAAGCGATGGCGATCAGGGTTAGAATAATGGGCGTGACCATAATGCGTAAACAACCTGTAATTAAATGTAACAAGGGGTGGGTTCGTTTTCGCGGCGGATTCTAGCACCATCACAGTCCCCATGCTACGTACGATAAACATTTTGTGACAAATTGATGAAGTAGTGATGTAACTTAACTACTACACACTGGAAAGTTATGATCCCAGCAAAAAAATTATTAAATACGATAAATGAACACTGGAGCGTACTCGAGCTACTTTTTAAACGATTTAAGCTCGCAGATTTCAGTCTAAAAGATGTACAAAACATCCTAAAACAGAAAAACCCTAGCTGGTCGAGTGAACGAATTTATAAAGAAACCAATCGATTACTCCAACAAGAAATTATTATCCCTTTAGCTAAATCTTCACAGTTAGAAATCAACCGTGCAATCGCTGACTTCGCCAGCTTTCTTTTACAAGAAGAGAGCCTTGGTTTAGCAGAAGAGATCACTGTGCTGGTAAAAGACTTAGAAAGATTAGGTAATCGCATCGCACAAGCTGGTGAAGAGGCTGACTACTCTGAGCTACGCCGTTTTAGCCGCATTATGGACGAACGCGTTCGTAAAATTGTTAAGCTGTTCGAACATAACGAAAGCGCTATCATGAACTTGGTTGAACAAGCCAAATCTGACACCTCAACGCTTTCTCTTGGCATGAGATATAAAGCCGTATTGGAAGCGTTTGACGAATATATCGAACCGATGCTGGAAATGGTCGATATTCATGGCCCTTTCCAACGCTGCTTTGATCAAATAGAGCTTCAGGTCAGTGAGCAAATTGACGAGATTGAACAATTAGGCCGTGGCGCTGCAGACAAACGTATGCTGGAGCAGCTCAGAACACGTATTTTAGATATGCACCTCATTGGTAGAGAAAGTTTAAGCCGCAGTGCCGATCTCCTAATGCCGTTAAGAGAAGAGCTACGCCGTAATACACTCATTACACGCCAAGCCTCCAAAGTCCTTGGACAAATTAGAAAGCGCGGCGTTGACCGCTTACTCTCACCAGTTCAACCAGAATTTGTGTCAGACATTCAACGTTTTAACCTCGGACAAAAGCGTCACATGGTCGCTTATATGGCAAGTCTCGTTGAGTTTGAGCATGAAGAATATCAGCTGCCCGATCACGACGATGTGCCTGCTTATCAAAGTCCTAACATTCCAGATTACAACTCGGTAAAAACGAGATTTCAACAAACCGGTAAAAAGCGCCAGGCACTATTGGGCTTTTTAAGCGATAGCTACCCAGATCTTGAAGCAGACGAAATGCTGTTTCTTTATCAAAAGCTGATCAACGAATCTGACTTGGCACTTAGCCAAGAACAACAAAAGAGTAAGATCACTATCGCATCGCATACCTTCTCTTTATATCCATTTAGTGCCAAAGCAAAACAAGATTAGCATTATGACGACAATTAACTTAGACATGCTCAATGAACTCCAAGCCATTAATAAAAAATTGGTGAGCGGGTATCATATCAGTGAGCAAGACACTACCCTTTGGCAAGAATTAGATCAGCAAATTGATAGCTATCAAGCACTATTTTCAGCCTTAGGCCATGATTTACAGCACGATGCCCGTGGCTTTTATTATTTGGCAAGCGATGAAAGCACGCCAAATATGGGGAAAATTTCCCGTGCGATTGCCCTAACTATTTATATTTTGATTGAACACTATGCCAACCAAGGTAAAGATCCGCTTCGCGTACTATTTGATGAAAGCTGCGATCTAGAGCTAATGCAAACCATAGTGCAGCTCAATAAGCATCTTTTTGACCAGCTAGAGATTTTTTCGGGCTCAGATCTCAGAAAAGACGTGTTTTTACGTATGGTGAGACTGGGTCTAGCCCGTGAGGTTGAGCAAGGCTTTATGCTACTTGCACCGATTTATCGCTACATTGACGCGCTAATGGAAGTAAACGAAGAACAATATGATATTGAGGACGAGCTATGAGCGAGCAGTTGTACGGCTTAAGTAAACTAGCATTATTAAACACCGCCGGATACGCTAAGTGTGTCATTCCTCTGGATAAAAGCGCGTCTATCTGCGCTCCAAATAACACTGGTAAAAGCTCGGTGATCAATGCGCTGCAATTTCCACTTATCAACGATTTAAGACTGACTGAATGGGATGGTCACGATTTAGAAGAAACGCGTAAGTTCTACTTCTCTTCTGATCAATCCTATATTTTGCTGGAAGCCAACCTCCCCCACGGCGATGTGGTCATTGGCGTTGCAGGACTGGGTAAAATCGCCGGTTACGCACACCAGTTTTTTTGCTATCAAGGCAAACTGAATCTTGATGATTACACCCAAGGTAAAAGTATCATCAAGTACACTAAGCTATTTAATCACTTACAGGAAAAGCAACTCAAACCTGTAGAGCTAAAAGCACAAGAGCTTAATGCCCTACTCACAGGCGGCGCCACACCATTTGATGGTGATATCAACCTGAAGATGATCCCACTGAATAATGTCCAAGATGCGCCTGTATACAAAGAAATATTCCGTCGTATTCTGAATCTGCATAAACTCGGCGCGCAAGACGTAAAGCGCTTTATGCTCAAGGTGTTCGAACGCCATATGTCGAACTCGAAAGTCGACTTTTATGAAGTCTGGCGTCGCGCTTTTGATAAGGTAAACCGTGCACGCCGTGAGCTGAATGCGCTGGAATCGATGCAAGAGCCAATTTCAGCCCTTGAGAAAATGCTTGAAAATGAGGCAGTATTAAAAGGTAAATTAGCGGCTTACGCCCCGAAACTCGATTTAGCTTTGGTTGAATATGATAACTATCACAACGAGCAAATTGCGGAATTAGCAACACAGCTAGAAGACATAGAAGCCGAAAAGCGCGAATTTGAGTCTAAGCAGCAGCTGTACGTCCAACAGTCTCGCGATATCGAGCGTAAGCAAACCCAAATCGAGCAATGGTTTACTGATTTCCACGCGTTAAAACGTGAATTTGAACTGACTAATCATGCAACGCTTAAAACCAATTTAACGCTATTGAAAAAGGAATATGAGCAACTTTCCTTCTCTATTAATAGTGCACAGGGGCAAAGTCTCCATACCCTTGATTTTCGCATCAACGAAACACAAAAGCAGATTAAGAGTTTAAAACTGCAACTCAAGAACCTTGAGTTCAACCTGTTTACTCGTATGCGTGAAGATCTTTCTTTAAAAGAAGTGGAAGAGATCTCACGGATCTTGAATCCAGATTTGTTATCGTTTTCAACCACTTCTCAAGGTGAAATTGATATCACCGACGAAGATGCCTTTGGCGCATTTTTGGAGTCGTTATCTAAGTCAGTTCAAGGTGGTGAGCTTAAAGTACCAGGCGCTACCGTTAAGTTGAAAAAACTAAGTCCCGTGCAAATGCAAAGCGGTGAGAACAAAGCCCAACTGCAAGCACAGCTGGAGTCACTACAACAATCACTTAGCGACTTAAAGCAGCAGCGTGAAGTAGCAGCTAACGTCGCTGAAAAGCAAAAAGAGCGTGATGCGCTTTATGATGAACTCATGGCTACCGAAGCGGCCATGAAGCGCTTTGAGCAATATCAAACCATGTTGCAATCTGTTGATGCTCAACAAGCACTAAAAGAGCAACTGGAGATGGAACGAGAGCAAGTTGATGAATATTTGCATGATATTCAACGTAATGCTGGTTCGATTTCAGACCGCCGCTCTATCATTAAAAGCAAGCAAGACTTATTGGTGCGCCAAGCCGACCGCCTAAAGCAAGTGAAGTCAGAACGTATCGACCACACACTAGACCTATACTCGGGTAAGCTGGCACCGTACGAAATCGAAATTAACCTAGATTTTGATAACCTCTCTGAAGTGATCCACCAGTTTAATAAAGATTGTAATGAGCTTAGAAACTTAGACGTTAATGTGCGTAATACCTACTTGCATATCTACAATGCTGGGATCACTAAGTTTGAAAACGAGTCAGACGTTACTATTAAGTACCAAAAGCTGATCAGTGCGTATCATAACTTAGATAACGAACGAGATGCCGTCGATAAACAAGCGCGAGTGGCGCTCACCGAAGTGGCCGCAACCATTAAAGGACTGCGTCAAGACTTAGACCGCTTACGCCGAGAGATGAACAGTTTTAACAAAGGCATAAGCCAGCATCGTATCTCTAACTTGCAGGCATTCAAAATCAATGTCATCCCTCGTAAGATGCTAGTTGATAGCATAGATACCATTATTAGCACTTCAGATTTATATGAAAAAGGCGAAAGTTTAGACCTACTCAGCGAGCAGCCTAGCTCAGAGAAATCTGTTAATGAGGCGAAAGATCACATCATCAAACTAGCAAGTGACAAAGCGGGATTGACGTTAACCGATCTCTTTGATATTCGCTTTGAAGTGGTCAACCGCGCAGGTGACACTGAGCACTTTGATAAAATTGACTCGGCCGGTTCAAACGGTACGCGGATCACCATCAAGCTTTTATGTGGCATGCTATTTATTCGCTATCTGCTATCTGATCAAGAGCAAGCAATGTATCGTATCCCAATTTACATCGATGAAGCCGCGGATATCGACCCACAAAACCAAAAGGCTATTATCGAAACCGCACTAAGCTTTGGGTTTGTGCCAATTTTTGCATCGGTGAAACCACAGATCAGCTGTGACTACTTGGTGCCGATCCGTAGTGTTGCACAAGGTAGCCAAAACTGGGTGGATGAAAAAGACTGGATAGAAGTGGAACATTAATCCCAAGTTAATGTCTTAGACACAATTATTAAAGGATGCTTGTCTCTACCATTTAACGCCTTAACACGTTAAGGTAGAGCAAACATCCGACTAAGGAGTAAAGACACATGTTTAAGAATATTGTTATCGCCACTTTGGTGCTGATGTTAGCGGCCTGCGCCAAAACCCCTGATTGGGATTATGATAAGTCTGTACAATTCGCTAACTATAAAACCTATGCTTGGTCACCCGAAGCGGACCTAAAAAATAATGGTCGTGAATACCAAGTTAATGACTTAATGGAAAAGCGGATCCGCAGTGCAATTCAAAACGAAATGAGCAAACAAGGTTTCACCCTCACCGATCCGCAATCGGCCGACTTACTGGTTAACTATCACGCATCAGTTGATACAAAAATTGAATCTGACTCGCTTCACACCACTTATGGTGCGCGTTGGAATTACTGGGGTATTGGCTGGCAAACACAGACCACAACACGTGAATATGAAGTGGGCACGCTTGTACTCGATATGATAGACAAAGCGTCTAACCAGCTAGTTTGGCGCGGAGCAAAAGAAGGTCGCTTACGTAGCAACCAATCACCAGACCAAAGAACAGCGTCAATTAACAAAACCATTTCGGAGTTGCTGGCTAACTTCCCACCACAGCCACAACACTAAGCGAAAACCGGATCAAGCCTTGGCTTGATCCGAATTCTTCATCTTTATTTTGAAGGTGAACAGTCTTAAGATGCATAAGCCTTAACTTTATCTGTCAAGCTTGATTGTTAGGGCTTAAGCAAATGTAAGTGCCAAACTCAGCTGTCCAACAGCAATTTCATATCTTAAATCCAATTGCGATAACGGATGCTCACTCAACTTGTATTGGGACAAAAACAATTTAGAACCGAATGTCGACCCAGTGCCAATAGCCGCCGTTAAGAACGATTTTATGCCTCATCTTAAGGCAAACTAACTTTCCTAATGCGCTAATGACTAGCTTCTTTAAAAGAAAGCTGATGGGCTATATAGAACTAGTTATCCCAATATCATCCACGATGATAGATACATCTCGCTTCGGTGCAAAAATCAAGACAAGCTCTAATTCGCTTTCGGCACTGATTGTCTTATTCAATTCAATAGGGAGCGTAAAGGTTTGCAATACTGGCTCTGTCGGCGCATATTTCATATCACCTTTTTCCAATTCAGAGAAGTCAGAAATTAATAAAGGGGAGACACTGCCAGATACGCCAATACTTTTTTTAAATACTACACCAGACTTATCAAGTAGCTCTACCCTCGTATCAGATAACAAATTGTATGCTCCACACCCTTCGCTTTCTCCTGAATCAGCGCGAGCCAGTGAGAAACTTAGGTAGGATTTTCCTTTGTGATTTTTATGTAACAACTCAGCTTCTGAAAGCTTAATGCTCAACCGTGTTTCAACTTGTTTCTTAAGTTGAACCTTTAATACATTATTAGAAGTTTTAGTTCCGTTTCTTAGGCGCTCTGAGTCTATATTGATTGGCACTTCTGTTAACGTTTTATCGGATAGGACTTTAACGGTACTTTCCTTTTTAGCTACATTTTCAAAATCTTCTATAACTTTGAAATCAGATGCCATATGGCGACTGATATAAATATCGTCAGGAAGACCAAACTCACCAGCCACAGGTTGTCTAAAAATTTTTCGATACTCTTTTGCGTTCGCCAATGTAGCTTCCAAAAAAGCAGAAACATACACTTTAGTTAAATTCTCCTGTTGTTTGGGTGTTAATAGCTTAGAATAAAAATCTTTGCTGCTTCCCCAATGGAAATCATCAGACATATCTTGATTAAAGTTTATATGGTTAGCACGATAGATATAAATGGACTGCTTTAAGTAGTTTTTATCATCATCGAAGTGAGTTCGATGCCATTGTTGGCTACCAAGAAACTGATAAACATCCGCATCATGACCTCCTTGTAACACTAAATAGTTAACATTTTTCAGGATGTTTCTACCATCAGCATGTTGATATTGCCCGTCCATTGGGGCTAAAGCGACAATGGATTTAATGTTAAAACCAAACTCTGTTGATTCACTACTATTTGGTAAGGTCTTCCATTGATTAAATGATGCAGCTAAAGCAACAGCCTCCCCTCCTCTAGACATCCCTATTAAAGCGATATTCTCTAAATCTATTTTGTTATAAAAAGCGTGACCTTGCTCAGCATTCCATTTTTGCAGCAGCTTAATATGTTCAAGTAGTATCCAACCACGGGCACCATTTTCTCCCAATAAATCATTCAAATAAGTTTGATTTACTTGCACAACAAAGTGACCTCGGCTGGCGAGCAATTCACCTAGATAATCAAACCCCGGGGCAGAATTTCCATGGACTAATAATACTAACGGTAGTGGTTGGGCTCCCAACGGAAGCCAAACTTTAGCCTCCAAAGGTAAATTACTACTTTTAAATTTGTGGTAGGCATTGTCCTCATATCCTTGGTTACGAGAATAGTCGGAAAGAAAGCTAGGTAAGCTCACATTTGGAGCAATTACATCAGGTTTTGATATAGCAAATAAAAATGGTCGTTCGCCATAGTTCATCACTGTGTATTTATGTTCGCCCTGTTCGGCAGGATTAGGTAAACCCGTAAACGGGCTATTTGGCTGACTATAACTCTCAATAACACAATCTAAAACATCTGAAGCTAATGTCGAAAATGAGGTGGTAACTATGGATAAAATGGTACAAAAGTACGAAAAACGAGTAAGCATCAAAATTGTCCCTAATGTCAAAATTTAGCACGTGGTATTGTATAGCAAATCGATCTTGCTATTAAAAAATACAATTTTTTATAATTATGCTCCTTGAGACGCAAGTAACTCAATAAAGGTTTAAATCAGTTGTTAAAACAAGTGATACCCACCACTACTAGCACCACTACTCGCATCCAAGCTGAGGAAGTAAAGTAAAAAAGTATAAAAATACTTTAATCGCTAGGTACAAAAACGTTATTAGATAGGCCAATTCTTGTCGCCCAAGCATATCTCTACACCAAAACTGAGTTATCGCGCACGACAAAGCGCTGTAAATACGGAAGTAAGAAATTCTAAAATTGAGAATGTGAGTTTGCTAAGCCAACAAGCGCTCGCAGTTTGTTAGGTTTGTCCGTCGTCGTTTTCGCAATGTTTCACAGTAAGCGGTTATTGTCCGTTCTCGGCCCACTGCACCATGAAATACCCGAGAAAATTGCGTAGTAAGCTTTATCCAGTTCTCCGGTTCTATATTTAATCGAGTAAGAATGGGTTGAGACTCAAAGATATAGCCTCGCTTGTCGGCTCGAATACATTGGCCTGTGAGTTCAACTAATTCAATATAGGATTTGAGTTCAAAAGGCAGACCTTTTGGCATATGTTTTCGTGGGCTGCCAGCAAAGCGTAGTAGGCTTTTTGGTTGTTTTCCCAGCTTTGCATGGTCAATTCGCTTTTTGATGCTGGTGTAGTCTGAGGTTTCAGGCGTTGTGGCAATTTTGGCTCTAATGGGATTCAAGTCTACGTAAGCGAGACAAGCAGCCAGTGCTGCTTCATCCAGTAATGCTTGGGATTTGAATCGTCCTTCCCAAAACCGGCCTGTACAATTATCTTCTTTATTTGCTCTACGGGCGATGTCTTCGTTAAGCACTCGCATAAACCAGCTAATATCTGCGAGTCTTTCTCTGTACTTATCAACCAGCTCATCGAGTATCAATTGCTCCGAATCATTCAGTGGCTCATCTTCAATAAACTTTTGGCTTATCCAATTACCTTTAAATAACTTGTGCCATCGTATCACAGTCGCTTTATCCGACAGACGCTTAGCCTTTCTATCATCAACATATAAAACAATGTGAGTGTGATTACTCATCACGGCGTAAGCACAAACATCAATACAAAACACAGATCCCAACATCAATAGCTTTTCTTCAACCCAATCCCGCCGGTGTTCGTATGATTTGCCAGTAAATTTATCTTCACCGCACAGAAAAGCGCGCCTTACGCAGCGGGAGATACAGTGGTAGTATTTGGTGTCGGTTAGACTGATTTGTCTTTTACGGGCAGTTGCCATAGTTTGGTTTCCTCAATCCTTTGAGTGCAGAATTAAAGCTTAGGCGGTATCTTAGGAAGGTGCAAATTAGTGGTGGGTGCAAATTAGTGGTGGGTGTCAGCGATTTGTTGTTTTTTACGGGCAGTTGCCATAATTTATTTTCCTCAATCCTTTGAGTGCACAATCAAAGCGTAGGCGGTATCTTAGGAAGGTGCAAATTAGTGGTGGGTGTCAGCGATTTGCCTTACTCTAGATTATTGTGGTCTTCTACGTAATAAGCTAGGTGCTCAAATACAGAGCACGACGCAACAATTAAACAAGTTTGTAGTTGGTTTTAAGATTTGTTTTCGCATTTTATCGTCTCTTCCCCAAGACGATAGGCATTATTTGCCAACACATAAGTTCCCGAAATAATAGCAGTAGTAGGAACGAGTATCGGCGTTAATATAATTCCACTCACGGAATAATACGTATTGGTTTCGTCTGCAACATCGACTATTTTTAGGGTTTTTCTATCCGATGAAATCTCACACTTGTTGATGTGGGCAGTATCCTTAACGGGCATTACCACACAAGCGCTGAGTGAGACTATCGGTAACATAATCAATAAACTTAATTTCATCACTTTTCCTTGAATTTGGGTTGTAATATTCTTGTGACGTAAGTCTTAAATATTACCTTCCTCAATAGATTCCCTGTACTTACGTTTAAAGTACTTCAAACTGGCATTGATCTCTTTAATTTCCATTCTTGATTCCACCGCTAAATCTCTCATTTCTTTGACTCGTTTTGAAATAAGGTAAATAAAGAGGGGAATTGGTATACACAAAAAAATAAAACCGATGTAAACAAGCGCACTTATGACGCTGATACTACTTCACATTACTTCCATCATATAATTCTCCTTGAAACTTCCTATGTATTATTTTATGTGAAGCTGGCAAAAATACGTAAATAAAGTTACTCCTTTCAACGCCATAAAACTAGCTTTATATGATCTGTGTCTACAGATTTTGGAGAATTATGAAATGGAAGTATTAGTTAATGGCACTACTTGGGTCAAGGTGATGAAAAACATGCGACCTTCATAATGGTATAAACAAGTCCGAGGTACCTCATTTAAAACGAAGCACCCCATACCGATAAGTTGAGCCGAGGTTTTAAGATTTACCGAGGTTTTGTTCGTAGACCTTAAGTGCGTGTTCTAAATCTTCGATCAAGTCTTCTACGTCTTCAAGACCGATGTGAAGGCGGATCACCGGGCCCAATGCCCAACCTGTGGTTGATCGCAAATGCTCCATGGTTTTATTGGCTGTAACTAAACTTTCATAGCCGCCCCATGAGAAACCCATTTTAAAATGGGATAAGGCATCTAAGAAACGGTTAATCGCCTTTTGGCTACCTTCTTTCATTACGATTGAAAACAAACCATTACTGCCATCAAAGTCTCGCTTGAAGAATTCATGGCCTGGGCAAGTCTCAAAAGCGGGATGTCTAACGTGGTCCACGAGCGGATGCGCTTCGAGCCATTTCGCCACCGTCATTGCCGACTGCTCGTGCTGTTTTAACCTCGCAGGCATAGTACGTAACCCACGTAGTGCTAAATAAGCATCATCTGCAGAGGTACATTGACCAAGTAAATACGAGTGCTCTCTAAGCTCAGGCCAATAACGCTCATTTGCAACGGCAACCCCCATCATGACATCCGAATGCCCAACAATATACTTGGTTGCCGCTTGAATGCTGATATCAACACCATGATCGAGCGGACGAAATTGCCAGCCATTGCCCCACGTATTATCAAGCATAGTGATAACGCCACGGCGCTTTGCAACTTCAACCATTGCAGGCACATCTTGAACTTCCATGGTAATTGAACCTGGAGACTCTAAGAACAACACTTTGGTATTGTCTTGAATTAACGCGTCAATACCAGCGCCAACCATAGGGTCATAATAAGTGGTTTCGATACCATAGCCTTTTAACAGCTTATCGCACAAATCTCTGGTTGGCTCATACGCAGTATCCACCATCAGCAAGTGATCGCCTGCTTTTAAAAATGACAGTAGTGACTGTGCGATAGCAGCAGCACCAGACGGATACAAAGCGCAACCTGCACCATTTTCAAGCTCAGTAATGGCATCTTGCAAGGCGAAATGGGTATTGGTACCACGGCGGCCGTAAAACAGTGTGCGATGTCCACGGCCTTTTATCGCTTCTTGCATTTCGGCAACGCTCTCAAAAACTACAGTAGAGGCGCGCTGAACAACTGGGTTTACTACCCCTTTGGTATATTCTGCTTTTCTTCCAGCAGCAACGATTTTAGTATGCTTTTTCATAATTACTCTTCTGATTGTGCACGCCAGTATTCAACTAAATATCTGGAGATAGAGTCTTCTCTGGTGAGTTTATAGCCGGGCTTTGTATCGCCCCACTCTGAAAATGTATTAAGCTCCGCCCGTGAAAACCATTTAGCCTGCTCAAGCTCATCTTGCTCGACAAAAATCTCTGTGGTTTTCGCCTTCGCGATAAACCCAAGCATAAGTGAAGACGGAAACGGCCAAGGCTGTGAGGCAATATAAGTGGCGTCGTATGCTTCAACACCCGCCTCTTCCATCACTTCCCTTATCACGGCTTGCTCTAACGTCTCACCGGGGTCAACAAATCCAGCCAGCGTCGAAAATACACCTTCTGGCCAAACAGCCTGACGGCCCAACAAACAGCGTTCAACGCCATCAGGGAAAACATGAGTGACAAGCATGATAACGGCGGGATCTGTACGTGGAAACGTCATATGGCGGCATTCAGGGTTAACACAACGTCTTGCGTGACCTGCTTCAACCATTTTATTGGGTTGCCCACAACGTCCACAAAAACAATGGGTTTTATGCCAGTAACATAAGCCTCGTGCAAGCACGCCAATTGAGCCTTGTTGCTTTGGTAAGTTACGACCCACTTGGCGCATGTCGATGAATTCTGACTCGGTGTCAATAAAAGAAAGCTTGTCTCGTTGTTTAGAGACGTCAAGCGCAAAATAGCTGTGCGCTTCGTCACGACCTAAGAATATCGCGTCTTGGAGTGCTAAATCAGCGACTTCTGTTCGAGAAAGATAATGTAATTCATTATCTCGGGCACGCACTAAATTAGCGTCGTCTTGAATTAATAACCAGCGACTATTGTCACCCATTTGAGATAATAACCAGTTTTGATCTTTTCTTTCGTTAGACGCTCTGTCTAACGTCATTTGAGTGTAATACAGCAAGCCCCTATTCCTTCGTGTTCTGGAACATTTTATCCACCTCGGCGAGACCTTAAAACTACCATAGCACAAAGGTACAGGCAAAAAAAAAGCCCATAAATGGGCTTTTGAAAACTACAGTGTGATTTCACACTACAGAGAGGCAAGATAGTCCAGCAACTTTTGATTTTCGTTTTCAATATGCTTATAGAATTCAATATCTTTTAGCTTAGATGCCGCAGCTTCATCGATGACGATCACAGCATCACGATGCATTTGTAGTGCCGAAGCAGGACACGCCGCAGTTAACGGGCCTTCCACCATAGCAACAACAGCATCGGCTTTATTTTCACCCGTCGCTAATAACACGACTTTTTTAGCGTCTAAAATCGTGCCAATACCCATTGTGATTGACAAGTGAGGTTGGTACTCATCAGCCTTAAAAAAACGAGCATTATCATCAATCGTCGCTTTCGTTAGGGTTTTAACCCGAGTGCGTGACGTTAAGCCAGAAGATGGCTCGTTAAAGCCAATATGGCCATTTCTGCCAATACCTAACAGTTGTACATCAATACCACCAGCCGATTTAATACGCGCTTCATATTCGCCGCACGCCGTAATTGGATTTTTTGCATCCCCCGGCGGTACGTGCGTGTTACTTTTATCAATGTTGACATGGTCAAACAGCTGCTGCTGCATAAAGTAACGATAACTTTGTGGGTGCGAGCCATCTAAGCCTAAATATTCATCTAGGTTAAAGCTGGTAACTTCAGCAAAACTGATTTCGTTCGCTTGGTTACGCTTAATTAATTCTTGATACAAAGCGACCGGTGTTGAACCCGTCGCTAATCCCAACACAGAGTTAGCTTTACGCTTTAATTGCGTTGTAAAAATGTCTGCACCATATGCTGCCACTTCGGCAGCGTCTTTTAAAATGACTACTTGCATACGATTAACCAAATGTTGAGATGATTAGAATAAAATGGGATCTGAGCCTTGCCTCGCGTGCAATCAAAGCAAGGTCAGATCGAACCTAATTGGGATACACAACATTAGGTTATTACCATTATGACAACGCTGTCATTATTATCAGAAATAATTCGCTTGTAAAGCAAAAGTGAAAAAAAATATGGATATTTTTTACTCTATGCAATCGAAAGATGTTAAAAAGCCCACAACGGTGGGCTTTTTGAAAGAAGGCTTGTAATTATTATACACTTACAAAAATACGGCGTTTATACATCCAATGCAGCACTAAAAGCTGTACCGCCAGTAGCGCAAAAACAGCAATTAATGGTTGCCACGCAATTGGCACGGAGGCGATCACGCCACCGAATACGCTTTTACTAATAAAGGTCCAATTCACTAAGCTCGACGCTAAATAAATAATAATGGAATTAGCCCCAATAATAACAAAAGGATACGCCCAACGTTGAAAACTCAGTACATCTACTATCGCGTAAAATACTGCAAGTAGAATTGCACTCCAGCCGACGGTTACTAGCACAAATGAGCTTGTCCACAATTCTTTATTAACTGGAAATTGCATGTCCCAAAGCCAACCTAGTGCTAAGACGAGTACACCTGAGCCTGCCAAAATACCAACGGTTTTCCATTCTCCCTGCGTTTGTGCATTAGCAATAGCACGACCAGCAAATACACCTGCGATAGCATTTACAATGGCAGGTAAGCTTGACAGCACACCTTCAGGGTCAACCGGACGATTTTGATAACTGATCCCTGGTAGTAAATACGTATCAATGAACGCATTCCAACTACCAACACCATTTGCACTTAAGTCCCCCGCTTGCCCACCAGGAACCGGGATAAAGCAAAGCAGTAACCAATAAAATATCAATATGCCTACACCCACATAAGCCAAGGTTCGCAAGCTCGTATGCCAAACCAATAAAGCACAAAAGAACCAAGCAAACGCAATGCGACCTAATACACTGGCGTAGCGAACACCGTCAGGATCCATTGGGATCCCAGTTCCCCAACCATGGTTGTATAACACGCCAAAAGCACACAGTAACAAAAGGCGCTTCAGTGCTTTGAGATAAAACGGTTTACGTTCATTAAAGGGCAGATGGTCGATACGTTTAGGTGACAAGCCCATCGCCACACCCGATAAAAAGATAAACAGTGGAAAGATAAGATCATAAAAAGTGAAGCCATGCCAAGGGCTGTGTAGCGTGTGCGCTTCGAACGCCTTCCACCCTTGCCATCCGGTCAATACAAACAGTGCCGCAAAAATAGACTGGCCACCTAAGATCCAGAACATATCCATGCCGCGTAAGGCATCTAAAGACGCAAGTCGCTTTGGCTTATTATTCGTTGTCATTGTTATTTATCCGCGTGAAAACATTAACTATGGATCGCTCAATCAAGCAAATCCATTTGCCTCAAGGTTAGTTTTGATGCGCGTTGCAATCATGACTCTATCATTACGCACACGACATTAACTTCCTGAGTTCTCGATCCACCCATGCTTAACCAAATACTAGGACCTGTTGACCTTTCAAGTTTGTTTTTGCAGCAGTTTGATTGCCATTTATACTAGGCAGAGCCTGCGTAGCATAGTTATTCTATGTAAGTCAGGCGATAAAGACTTTGTGCTCCTGCAAAGTCACCTTACCCCACATCCTTGTGGGGCAACACAGTAGAAATGCCAATCAAGCGCAGCCCTTCGGGTTCACCTGAGTGCGCTTTGTTCATTGTTGCTCAACTTTTGCCTAGATTACTAGGCGGCAAGTCGAGCGTCGCGACCAAAACACACTCAGAAGAACAAAAATCAAACAGCAAAGGTCAACAGGCCCTAACTAAGCTTAAAAAACAAAGCCCCGCGGTACTGCTGCGGGGTTTTATCAGGGAAACTTAAGCGGCCGTTTCCGTCCACTATTCAATTGCAAATCAGTTATAACAACTGACCACCAATATAGGTTTGCTTCACAATCAAATCGCTATCGAGCACCACGAAATCAGCATCAGCCCCCGATCTTAGATGCCCCTTTTGAGACAGGCCAAGATATTGCGCTGGGTACAAAGAAGCCATGCGTAAACTCTCCGCTAGACTCACGTTAAGCGTATTAACGGTGTTCCGCACCGCACTTGCCATATCCAATACACTGCCAGCAAGCTCACCAGTCGTTGAATTTAACCGATCACCGGTACGAATAACTTTTCTGCCATCAAAAAAGTCAAACTCCGTATCATCAGTCCCAACCGGAGGCATGGCATCCGTCACTAGCATCATTTTGCCGCGCTGCTTAGTACGAATCGCAAGCTGCGCCGACAATGGATGAACGTGGTGGCCATCAACAATCAAACCACACCAACTATTGTCATTCCAAAGCGCCGCGCCGACAACGCCCGGCTCACGGGAAGTAAACGCAGACATTGCATTAAATAGGTGCGTAAAGCCATCCACGCCAACGTTTAGTGCGGCGCTGGCGGTGTCATAGTCCGCGTTTGAATGACCGATACACACTTTAACACCCAATGAAATCAAACGCTCTATATCGCTAAGCGGCACAGTTTCAGGTGCTAAAGTCACCATTTTGATGCCTAAATCTTGACGCGCGTATACCGCAAACTCTTGCTCTGAGATTGGCCTGATGAACTTTTCGCTATGCGTACCCTTTTTAGGATGAGATAAGTGTGGGCCCTCAAAATGGATCCCAAGCACTCCGGGCTGATTAGTAGCAATCGCTTCTGCTGTTGCATCTGCCGCTTGTTGCATTACTTCAATTTTGTCAGTGATAAGGGTTGGCATTAATCCCGTGGAACCAAATTGGCCATGTGCATTAACCATAGTCGCCAAGCATGCCGTCGATTGCTCGGCGTTAAAAAATGCACCGCCACCACCATTAACTTGTACGTCAATAAAACCTGGTGCAACTAGTCCCGATAACTTAGATACATTGGTCGCTTGCGACTCATTGATATAACCAATTTGGCCGTTGTTTATTTCGAAGTAAACGTCTTTTCTAAAACTTTCACCATCAAAATATTCTGGAGCAAAATAACATTGAGTCGTCATTAGTTCGCCTTTTTTAATTCTTGACCTGCACTTTGAATTGCAAAGTAAATTGCCCCCATTTCAGGAGGTTGTTTCGGTAATTGGACTTGCTTTGCAACTTCTGGGTCGAGCCAAGGTTGTAGCGGCTCTGATAATCCGCCAATCATAGAGAGTCTAGGCGGGTTTAGTTCAAGTAAACGCTTTGCTAAACGACTAATATATTCCGCACCAGACTTTACGATAGAAAGGGCAATTTCATCATTTAGCTTGGCTTGCTCTAATACATAACGAGCCAGCTTTGCATAACCACTAGACGGTTGTCCCGCCATTTGCTCTGCAATACCCATTGCCCCTTTCGCACTGAAGTGCTCTAGTAATACTTGGCTCAATGACGTTTTTTCGCCAAGGCCATCGAGATCGAGCAATGCAGCTTTTACCGCCTCTAATCCCATCCATGCGCCACTGCCCATATCGCCTTGAGCAAAGCCATGACCACCATAGTTCACTGTTTTACCATCAACCAAGGCAAAACCACAGGAGCCGGTGCCCGTAATAATCACGGCACCATCGCTACCTTCATGAGCACCAATACACGCGGTGTGTAAGTCTGTGGTAAGGAACATTTGTTTAAAGGGATGCTCCCATTGCATGATTTTGTCATAGAGCGCGGGTAAGTTAACACCTGCAAGGCCAAGACCAGCATTTAGCTCATGTACTTGTTCAACACGAAGACCCGCGTCTTGTAACGCCATTTGTGTCGATACCATGATGGATTCAAGCGTACGCTCTAAACCATGTAAGGGATTCGCAGGACCGCCTAGACCCGTACCCAAAACGCCATGTTGAAGAGAATAAATTGTAGCGCGGCATTTTGTTCCACCACCATCGACGCCGATGTATAGTTGGTCTTGGTTAACCTGTTTAGCCATCATGTAAAGACCCCTACCTTGTTCTGGATTAGACCGCGTTATTATTTTCGTTAGACACGGTTTTTCATTCATGTTGAATTGATGTTACACAACAAATGACAGCGTTGTCATTAAATTTTTCAAGAAATTTCTTCATTTTGAAAAAAACTAATATTGCACAGATTATGAGGATTGTCAGTGAAAAATTGCAATAATCGTCAAATTACAAGGACTAACAGAGATTAGGGATTGTTAGACACATAATAAAAAGCGACTCAATATTACATCAAGTCGCTTTATCGATTTAACCTTATCGTTCAGGTTATTCGCAGATTACTTAACCCCAAGTTCTCTTAAACGCTCTTGCAAATAGCTATCTGCAGTGTAACGCTCTGACAACACAACATCCGGTCTTGGATGTAAGAATAGCGGCAATGAAATGCGAGATTTCGTCGACGCTTTGCCTGTAGGATTAATCACACGGTGAATTGTCGATGGGAAGTAATCACCCGACGCCTCTTGCAGCATGTCACCAATGTTAATAATTAGCGAACCAAAGTCGCATGGTACGTCTAACCAGCTGCCATCTTGTCTTTGCACTTGTAGGCCAGGCTCATTTGCCGCAGGCAATACAGTAAGTAGATTGATATCACCATGAGCTGCGGCGCGAATTGCACCCGGTTCTTCATCGCCTGTCATTGGTGGGTAATGAAGAATACGCAGTAATGTCTGCTCTGATTCTTTGATCATATCTTTAAGATCAATGGAAAATCTCGCTCTCACATCTGCAGGCGCTTCAGCTTGTACCCAGCTTAGCAATTCTTGAGCAAACTCGCTCGCTAAACGGTAATATTCACGAATTTCTGCTTCTAATTGGGCCGGTACGCGACCTTTTGGATAAACGTGAAAGTACTCTTTAATGTCTTTTACTGTAAAACCTTTCGCAACTTCAGAGACTTCTGGTGGGAAGTAACCATCTTGGGTTTCTTTATTGAAAAGGAATTCGTGTTTTTCTTCTGAATTAAAAAATTCTTGCCAATGTTTGTAGATTGATTCAACCAACTCTTGTGGGATTGGGTGATTTTTTAGTACACCAAAACCCGTGTTTCTTAAAGATTCTACAAATTCTTTCGCAGCATTTGGCGATTGATAGTCTACGGTAGGTAACTGTTGCATAATGGTTCCACCAAAATTATTAGTAATTCATGGTTATTTACTCAATTGCACATTGGAGTAAATAACGCACTTCCCGTGTCATCTCAACACTGCGTACCTAGTAGAAGGTAAGGCGTATGTTATCGGGTCTGTTAACCTAGGGGGTTGTTTTTAAGCAGTAAACTTGTATTTGACAAGACTCGCTCAAAACAGCAACAGCAAAGGCTAAAAAGCCCTTATACGATCGTGTTGTCGATAATTCTTAAAAAAGTGTAGCTAATTACATGGTTAGCAGAGTACTTTTTAAAGATTACGTTTTAACAGCGAGCGAGCTTATTGAATTAGGACAAATGATATAAGGACTTATGTCCGCTTTTATGTATAGGACCTGAGACTTTTGATGCAGATCAAGCATTATCGGGTGCATCTATCGGTATTTGAATATCCCACTCCAATCCTTGCGGTGTATTTTTCACACTAAACTCTCCATTGAGTGCCCCTGAAACCAAGTTGGCAGTTAAATTTGCGCTCAGCCCAACATGACCTGCATTACCTCTTTTTGTTGTAACAAATGGTTTTAATAACTCTTGTGTACTAATTCCTCTAAGCCCTATTCCATTGTCAGTATAATTCACATGTAAATTGTTACCCGAGTGCGTAAAGGTGATAGTGGCAAGATGATCATGGTCAATCCAAGCATGCGCAATGGAATTTTCAACTAAGTTGCTCAATACCTCAACCAGAGCTTGTCCATCCACATAAATCTCTGTTGTTGTGTTACCAACAAACTGAATTTGTACGTCTTGCTTTGAAAAATCTTTTTTCAGTCTTGTTTCTATTTCTTGTAATTTAACGTCAGCACAGCTGCTATCTCGCTCAGACTGAGAGACCGATTTCAATAAGCTGACAAACTTAGCCACTTTTTCTAGATTACGGCTGCACAGCGCACTGCTGTCTTTGATCTGTTCAAACCCCGTAACCAGCCCATCCTGCGTAAGCGTACCTGCGGTAAGTGCACTTTGAAGCTCTTGCATGACGCCTTCTAAAAAGGTGTTTGATGTAATACTGGTACCAAGCGGGGTATTGATTTCGTGTGCAATCCCCATCACCATTTGGTTTATGGCTTTAGATAGCTGCTGTTTTACCGCTAACTTTTGCGCTTCAATTAACTTAAATTGGGTGTTTACTCTGGCTATGATTTCAGCGGGTTTATAGGGTTTGGTAATGTAATCAACACCACCAACCTCGAATGCTTGTACCAAGCTCTCGCTGTCTTCATAAGCACTCACAAAAATAACGGGAATGGCCGCAGTCGAGTTGTCGGACTTAAGCACTTTACATAGTTCAATCCCCGACATGTTTGGCATTTTTATATCAGTAATAATTAATTCAGGCTGATGCTTTTTAACGATACCTAATGCAATGTCCCCGCCTCGTGCTGCCAATACTTTATATCCTTCCTTTCTTAGTATGAGCTGCAATACTTGGAGGTTTTCCGGCATATCGTCAACAATTAAAATGTCTGACATGTAACGTTACTCAAGTCCTTAAGGTAGACACTTTTTACAGCATAGCTTGAGAAATTGTATATCGCGACTATGTTTATATATAAATTCACGCGTAAATAATAACTTATGTCCTCAAAAGCATTACTAAGTTGGATCGCACTTTTCGCCTTGATGGCAGCCTTAGGAAGCGCAACGCTTATCTACTACTCAACAACCACTCATAGCACACTCGCGACCGACGTTAATACCGCTTATCACAACCACCTCTCACTTGAGATATATAGCAAAGATAAAAACGCCCAATGGCTCAATGATATCAAACCTGCACCAAGTCACTCATTACCACTACCGCTACAACAAATTTATGAAACCCAAGCAAGATTAAAATCTCAATTTTTAGCAAACACGGTTGAACAGGTCTATTTACCTCAAAGTTATCAAAACGCCATCTCACAACTACCTCTCATCGCAAACGCTGAACTCGAAACACACACTAATCAACAACTTAAAATTCTGTTGATTAATGGCCTTGCTTTCGCGGTGTTAACACTATTTTTAAGCTTTTATGTTTGGTTTATGCGCACTAAACATTTCTCCCCACTCTATCGCATCGTCAATACGTTACGTGAACAAGCGTTAAACGGCGCCCCTCTTTCAGTAGCCCCCACAAACAGTGACGCAGATGTAAAACGCCTCACACAAGCTATCCATGCTGCCACCACCTCTCAAAGCCAAAAGTTGGCGTCAGCCGCAATTATCGAAAACTATAATCGCGAACTAAAATCCATCACGGGTTCCGAGCCTATCGTGCGCCACGCATTAGAGTTTATTGCCAATGAGTTCAATGCACCGAGTGTGTGCCTCTATGCCAATTCAGAAGACGACACATTGTCGTTAGTGAAAAGCCATGGAGTGACACCAAGCCAATCAATTATTGCGTCCACGATAGCGCTTTGCGCAACAAATAATGAACCACAAGTACAACAAGAACCGTTGTGGCTCAAAGAACAAGAAGTTGAAGTGAAGTTACAAAGCCGTTATTGCTTTCCACTAGCCATCGGTAATCATGTAGTTTATGTGCTACTAGTCGGTAGTGCACAGGCGTTGATAGACAGCCAATTTGAAGCGCTTGAGTACTTGTGTAAGGACTTAAGTCTCGCGCTTGCTATTAATGAGAATATCGAAAAACAACAAAAGACAGAGTCGGCCTTAAGCGAACAACTTGAACTTACCCACCACATTATCAATGCTATCCCAAATCCTACATACTATCGATCTACTGACGGGGTATTTATGGGGGTAAACAAGTCCTTCTTGGCACTGTTAGATCAATTTGAAGTAGACGTGATTGGCGCCAAACTAGAAGAGATTTTTGATTTAGGAATAGCCAGTCTATTTGAGTCCAAAGCCCACGAAATTATCACCACAACCCAAGAGCAAACCTACGAAGTACTATTACTCGATGGCCAAGAGCAAGCTCGGGAACTTATTGTATACGAAGCGCCATTTTTTAATGAAAATGGCGCTGTAGCTGGGATTGTTGGTATGTACCTTGACGTGTCGGAGAGGAACCAACTACAACGCGAGCTCATAGAAGCGAAAGACTTGGCCCAAAACTCGGCAAAAGCGAAAAGCGAATTCCTCGCCAACATGAGCCATGAAATTAGAACCCCAATGAACGCCATTATTGGTATGTCTCATCTCGCACTCGCGACCGAATTAAATGCAAAACAGCACGACTACGTATCAAAAATAGATACTGCGGCAAAGCAATTACTTAGATTGATCAACGATATACTCGATTTTTCAAAAATCGAAGCTGGCAAAATCGAGTTAGAATATCAGGCCTTTTCAACAGAAAAACTACTCGACAATGTCGCCACCATCGTCAGTGTAAAAGCCCAAGAAAAACAACTAGAGTTAGTCTTTGATATTGACTCACAAGTGCCCTACTGCGTGATTGGCGATCAATTTAGAATAAGCCAAGTACTCATCAATTTAGCGGGTAACGCGGTTAAATTCACAGAAACCGGTGAGGTTGTTATTCGTGTTGCCCTCGTCAATGTCGAAAAAGGGTTAGCGAAAATTAAGTTTAGCGTCAAAGACTCTGGTATTGGCATGAATAAACGCCAGCAAAAAAACCTATTTCAATCTTTTTCTCAAGCAGACAATTCGATCACCCGAAAATATGGCGGTACTGGGCTTGGCCTCACGATTTCGCAACAACTGGTCAAGCTTATGGGGGGAGAAATATATGTTGAGAGTGAGGAAAACGTCGGTTCGGAGTTTTATTTCACATTAGAAATGGAAGTCAGTGACGAGCTGAGTCAGGCGAAAATGGCGTCAACCCACTTATCAGAGCTATCAGCAACAATTATTGACGATAACCAACATGCATTGGACGTGTTAAGTGGTATGCTAACAAATTTTGGTATGCAAGTTTGTTCTTATTTGGACCCTCATAAAGCATTAAATCAATTCGTCCTAACACAAGATTTACCCGATCTTATTTTCGTCGATTGGCATATGCCAAAATTAGATGGCATCGAGATGATCACTAAGCTGCAATCGCAAGTCGATGTGTCACAAAGTAAGTTTATTTTAGTCACAGCTTATGGTCGGGAGTTAAACCTGAGCGACAGCCAAGCCAGTTTAGTCGATGGTGTACTTTTAAAGCCGATTAATCCGTCAAACCTTGTGGACGTTATTCAAAATGCCGTATTTGACTCACCAGAGGTAAGAACCACTATCACCAAAAAAGAACAAACGATTAGTAAACAAGCACTAAATGGCATATCGATTTTGGTTGCGGAGGATCAACCTGTTAACCAGGAAATCGCTGTTGAGATCTTATCTAGCTTCGGAGCGCAAGTGGCGGTCGCTGATAATGGGCAAGAAGCCATTGAGCAAGTTCATAGCAAACATATAGATATTGTTTTAATGGATATGCAAATGCCAGTGATGGATGGCATTACCGCGACGCAAAACCTTCGTATAGAGTTCGATAAAAATACACTTCCTATTCTCGCGATGACCGCCAATGCCATGGAAGAAGACATCCAGACTTGCATCGATGCTGGTATGAATGACCATGTCACAAAACCCATCGACGTAGAGCAACTCGTTAAAAGCATTTTGAAATATGCAAGCGCTGAGACCAGTAACCTTTTAGCAACGCCAGTAGCAAACCCAACAGAAGTCACAGCAGAGGTAGAGGAAGTTGATGAGGTCATTGAATTTGAAGGCATTGATATTGCCGAGGGTATTGCTCGAGCCGCGGGCAACCAAAAAGTTTACTTCGATATCTTAGAAAAGTTCCTATCCCAGCAGATTGAAGAGCTGATCAATTTAAAACAGGCGTTAGCCATTGAGAATTTTGAACTTGCACATAGCATGTTACATGCATTAAAAGGCGCTAGCGCTAACCTTTCGATTGTTAGGCTGACTGAAGAGTTTAAGCACATTGAGGCTTCTCTTAATGTCCGCCCACCTAATGCAAGCGAAATTGACGAGCTGATTAAATACGTTAAATATGCATTAGAACAATGCCAAAAGCGCCGTAAAAAAGAAGCGTCTCAGCAGGTAAAAAATGTAACGAAAAACAACGAAGAAAAAGGTGGCAATAGTCAATTAGAGGAACTCATCCAGCTTGCGTGTGCGTTAAGAGATTATGATACTCAAGCCACAGAGCTAGTAGACTCAATTTCAGTAAGTAGCTATTTGACGGAACCAGAACTGCAGAAATTAAAAACTGCCATCGCCCGCTTTGAGTTCAATGAAGCCTTTATGATGCTAACATCCATTAAGCATGTAGAAGAAGCACCTGAGCTTAATGCAGGAAAAGGCGCACTGCATTAGTGCCATTACTATATATTTTATCCGAGGGCGAAATGAAGATTTTTACCTAACAGAAAGGCCACAGATGTGGCCTTTCTGTTAGGTGCTCTAAATACGGTTTTACAGTCCTAACTGATCCATAAAGTCGTCATCTACAACATCTTCTTCCTGCGGCTTCGCTGGCTTTTTCTTCTCAGCCTGACTTGCAATAATGTCATCTGGGTCTACCGACTCTGCAATATCAAAGTCATGTAGCTTAATAAATTCAGTTTTATCCATTGCCAATTCAAGATAGAAAATATTCTGGCCTTGAGTGGTAAAGGTAACGCGTCTTGCCTGCGGGCGATCCATTGTTGTGTCTACCGAGATCTGCACCTGTTTGTTGATAGCCATCATCTTCGGTTGGTTTTGCGTGATAGAGGTATGTAGCTGCTCACGTACTTTGTTGGTGAAATCACCAACAATCTGGTTCATCAACTCACCCAATACATTGGCAACGTCATCGGATAAATGACTATGCGCAATTTCTTCTTCAGGCATGCCCATGTTGCGCATGTAATCGGTATACACCTCCATTGCTGCTTGCGCGGTAAAATTAGTTACGACTAAACCGGTAAAGCCGCCATCAAACAATACGAAACAGCCGATGTCAGGCCTCATACAGGTACGAGTGATCTTTTGTACCATCGCGGAATAGTTAATTTGGTTGCCGCTTGCCGACGACAGAACTTCTGTTACTGAGTGGCATAGCGTTGAGAGGATATCTTCTGTGCTAATCACTTTGCTTTTCGCCATTTTTGGTCTCATATTTACTTCTTATTATTAATAGTAGCCAAGCTACTGAATTTATCACTGACTATCCAGCATAAAATGCTAAAATAGCGAGATTATTTTCAAAGAGAGATTCAATGTGACGGGCAAAGACAGTATTTATGCCACTGAGCAAGCAGTAAAAGATTTCACTTTCGACGCCAATGTCGTCGAAGTATTTCCAGATATGATCCAGCGCTCAGTGCCGGGCTACGCGACAATAGTAAGCACAATGGGCAAACTTGCGGGTACTTACGCGCAAAGTAACTCAAACTTATATGACTTAGGCTGCTCTTTAGGCGCGGTCACGCTAAGCATGCGTAGAAATATAGATAAAGAAAACTGTCATATCATTGCCGTGGATAATTCACAGCCTATGGTAGAGCGTTGCCAACTGCATTTAAAAGGCTTTAAATCTGACGTCCCAGTCTCGGTCACTTTGGGTGATATCAATGAAATAGAGATTAGCAATGCATCTGTCGTTGCGATGAACTTCACCCTACAGTTTATCCCACCAGAAAACCGCAAAGCGGTTCTCGAAAAAATATATCAGGGTTTAAAACCTGGTGGCGTACTGCTATTAAGTGAAAAAATCCGCGGTGAAAACGGTACTAAAGACAACTTACTTATCGACCTTCACCACGACTTTAAACGCCACAATGGCTACTCAGAATTAGAGATCAGCCAAAAACGCACCGCGATTGAAAATGTGATGCGCACGGACTCGTTAAGTACCCATATGACAAGATTAGAGGATATTGGCTTTAATCAAACTCAAGTGTGGTATCAGTGCTTTAACTTCTGCTCAATGGTAGCAATAAAATAGAGGCAATTATGAATCATTGGTTTACCGACTTTTATGCAACCATTGCGAAAACCCCTTTGAGCCATTGGCTAGAAACGTTGCCTGCGCAGCTTAGCCATTGGCAAAAAGAAGCCCAACATGGTGACTGGCCGAAATGGGAAAAAATCATTAAAAATCTACCTGAGATCTCAACCACGCATGTTGATATAAAAACCAAGGTTGAGATAGGTACTGGCGAAGACGTTAATGAAGGTCATCAAAAGCAGTTAACGCATTTACTAAAACGCATGATGCCTTGGCGTAAGGGACCATTTCATTTACATGGCGTCCATATTGATACTGAGTGGCGCAGCGACTGGAAATGGGACCGACTGCTCCCCCATATTAGCGACCTTCACGGCCGTAATGTTTTGGATATCGGCTGTGGCTCAGGTTATCACTTGTGGCGTATGCGCGGTGAAGGCGCAGAACTTGTTGTTGGCATTGATCCCTCCGATCTGTTTTTGTGTCAATTCCAAACGATTAAACACTTTAACCCCGATCCAAACGTGCATTTACTACCACTAGGTGTAGAGCAACTGCCTGAGTTAAAAGCATTTGATACTGTGTTTTCAATGGGCGTGCTATATCACCGTCGTTCACCAATCGACTTTTTAGCGCAGCTAAAGTCTCAGCTAAGAAAAGGTGGCGAACTGGTGCTAGAAACACTCGTGATTGAGGGCAATGTAAATACAGTATTGGTGCCGACCGACCGCTACGCCAAGATGCGCAATGTATGGTTTATTCCAAGCTGCGACGCATTAACATTATGGCTTGAGCGTGTGGGCTTTAAAGATATCAAAGTGGTAAACAAAGACGTCACATCGTTAGACGAGCAGCGCCAAACCCCTTGGATGGAAACAGAGTCGCTTGCTGATTTCTTAGATCCAAATGACACTAGCAAAACCATTGAAGGCTACCCCGCTCCACTCCGTGCTATATTTATCGCAAAAGCGTAAAACTGGTAAGGGGCATCAGCCCCTTACTCATAAGACTCATCAAAACAAAACCATAACCCACTGATTTAGTTGCATTAACTTACAATTCTAAGGTTGACCCAAACATTCTTCGTTCATTACAATCACGCCAATATGCAGTTGCACTGCGTAGCTTGAATTAGACTATACAATAAGGAATTGTTAATGAAAAAGATGTCTCTTACCGCCCTCTTCATTTCTTCACTCGCGCTTAGTGGTCAAGCAATTGCTGACAACTTTATGATCACGAAAGAAAAACAACCTAGTCGGATGCTAGTATTAAGCTCAGCAGGCGGTCTTTCAACAACAGAGTTTTCTGTATTAAACATCGATTTAAGTGATATCCCATATGGAAGTAAAACGGGTACTATCACTGGAGTTAGCTATACTTCAGCGGGTTACGCCGATCCTGGCAATGAAACGGTGGAGCTTTGTTTCAGTCGTGCATACAGCACGACACCTTTCAAGTGTATTGAAATTAATCCTAACGATTCAGGGAATACAACTACGTTTAATGGTGAGGCATTTAAAGCGGGTATTTCAGCCTCTATCGTTCATAGAGTAGAAGCCACAGGCAACTTCCATTATGCAGAGCCAAGTCGAAAAGAAAGTATTACTTTCCACTACAGCACTTATTAAAACGATTTAGCTAGTTTAGAAATAATGTAGGAGTCTCTTTGGACTCCTACATGTTAACCAAGCGAACGCTTAATTATTAACCCAATAGTTCACCTAACTGCTTGCTCACCGCATCAACAGCTTGTGTACCATCTAGTTTGTGATATTGCGTGTTACCAGCATCCGCTTCTGCACTGTAGTAGTCTACTAGTGGTTTAGTTTGCTCATGGTAAATCGCTAGACGTTTACGGACTGTCTCTTCAGTGTCGTCATCACGAATGATTAGGTCTTCACCCGTTACGTCATCTTTGCCTTCTACTTTAGGCGGATTGTAAACGATATGGTAAACACGACCAGAACCTGGGTGTACACGACGACCGCTCATACGCTCAACGATGATCTCATCTGCCACATCAAATTCGATAACATGGTCAACTTTGATGCCATTTTCTTTCATTGCGTCTGCTTGTGGAATTGTGCGTGGGAAGCCATCAAGCAAGAAGCCATTTGCACAATCTTCTTTTGCGATGCGCTCTTTTACCAAGCCGATAATGATTTCATCAGATACTAGTTGACCTGCATCCATGACTTTTTTCGCTTCAAGACCCAGCGGAGTCCCTTCTTTGATAGCAGCACGTAACATGTCGCCTGTCGAGATCTGAGGGATCCCATATTTGTCCATTAGAAATTGAGCTTGAGTACCTTTACCTGCACCCGGCGCGCCTAGCAAGATGATGCGCATAATTGAATCCTCGTTTGGAGTTATTGGTATTTGTGTGGTGAATTTTTCCATATACGCTGCCGATCCTCAAGGAACTTATACTAATTGATAAGGAAGAATGGCAATTTTTCCGTCAAAAACAAAAAAGCTCCGCGATCTGCAGAGCTTTTGGTTAGAAATTAATCCTGATTATAAAAATGCACCTAGTGCTTTAACTTGGTCTAGCATGCGGCAAGAGAAGCCCCATTCGTTATCATACCAAGCCATCACTTTTACCAGCTTTCCATCTACTTTGGTTTGTGTTGAGTCAAACACTGAAGAAGCTGGATTGTGGTTGAAATCGATAGAAACCAAAGGTAATTCATTGTACTCAAGGATTGCACTCATCGCGCCCTCAGCGGCCGCTTTGATTGCTGCATTCACTTCTTCTTTTGAAGTGTCACGCTTGGCAACAAACGTTAAATCAACCAGTGATACGTTGATGGTTGGCACACGAACCGCCATACCGTCTAGTTTGCCAGCAAGTTCAGGAAGCACTAAGCCAACCGCCTTTGCCGCACCCGTTTTCGTCGGGATCATTGACTGAGTAGCACTACGCGCACGATATAAATCCGGGTGGTAAACGTCTGATAGATTCTGATCGTTGGTGTAGGCATGAATGGTTGTCATGCTACCTTGCTCAATACCAATCGTATCATTCAATACTTTTGCAATAGGCGCAAGACAGTTTGTGGTACAAGATGCGTTAGAGATAATGGTTGATTCAGCATTTAGTACTTCGCTGTTAACGCCATGAACAACCGTTGCATCCATATCTGTGCCCGGCGCAGATACAATCACTTTTTTCGCACCGGCTTCAATGTGTTTAGCCGCAGCTTCACGAGAAGTGAACAACCCAGTACATTCAAGCACGATATCAACGTTTAGCGCTTTCCAAGGAAGATTTGCAGGATCACGCTCTTGCGTTAGCGTGATTTCGTCACCACCGATAACGAGTGTGTTGTCGTTAAGAACAACCTGCTCTTGAAAGCGACCATGTACAGAGTCAAATTGAGTCAAATGTGCGTTTACGTTTGCAGGTGCGAGATCGTTGATGGCAACGACTTTGATGTCTTTATTCTGACCTGACTCGTACAGTGCACGAAGTACGTTACGACCGATACGTCCATAGCCATTAATTGCGATATTAATCATGATAACTGTCCCCTAATCTATTTTACTTCACTTGCTTGTTTCGCAAGCGCTTCAATGGCTTGCCAGTCTTTGTTTGCGATAAGTGCTTTATCAAGCATCCAAGTACCGCCCACACATACCACATTGTCGAGTGCAAGATACTTAGGTGCAGTTGCCAACGAAATACCACCCGTTGGACAGAATTTTACTTGTGGAATTGGTCCGCCAATGGATTTAAGCATTGGTGCACCACCTGCGGCTTCTGCAGGGAAAAACTTTAAGAATTCAAAGCCGTGACTTGCAAGCTTCATCACTTCGCTTGGCGTTGCAGCACCAGGAAGAAATGGAATACTTGACGACTTAGCCAGTTCCAATAATTCATCATTGACACCTGGACTTACCATGAAGTCAGCGCCGGCTTCTACAGAGGCATTAAAGGTTGCCTTATCCACTACCGTACCAGTACCAACATAGGCGTCAGGTAAAGCCGCTTTAATGTCTTTTACCGCTTGCGCTGCCACCGGAGTACGAAGTGTAACTTCAAGTGCTTTTAAGCCACCATTAAACAATGCCGTGGCAAGCGGCACCGCGTCTTCTAGGTTATCAATAACGATAACCGGAACCACTGGTGCTGCTGACAATATCTCTTTAATACTCATGCTCACCCTCATTCCCACTGTTATTATTCTTCGATGCCAAATGAGCATGCGCCTTGATCTGCACTGCTCACTACGTGTCTAAATCCTGAGAATAGCTCTCGACCCGTACCAAATGTTTGCGATTGCGGTGAAAGCTGTAATTCGCGCTGTGCCATTTCTTCATCAGAAACGTGTAACACTAATTCGCCTTTTGGTGCATTTAAGGTGATCAAATCACCTTCGTGTACTTTTGCAATTGCACCACCTTCAACCGCTTCAGGCGCAAGGTGGATCGCCGCTGGTACTTTACCCGAAGCGCCAGACATACGACCATCTGTCACAATCGCCACTTTAAAACCTTGGTCTTGTAATGTAGCCATGACAGGTGTCAGTTTATGTAACTCAGGCATACCTTTCGCTTTAGGGCCTTGCTCTTTGATCACGGCAATAAAGTCTTGGTTAAGCTTGCCAGCACTAAAGGCTTCTTGTAATTCGCTTTGAGAGCTGAATACTTTCGCCGGTGCAGTCACCGTTTGATGCTGCTCTTGTACCGCAGACACTTTAATCACCGCTTTACCCAAATTACCATTAAGTAGTTGCAAGCCGCCTTGCTTGTTAAATGGATTTGCTACTGGGCGAAGTACTTCTTCATCCAGTGAATTCTCAGGTACTGGTACCCACTTCACTTTGGCAGGACCTTGGTTATCGCTGATGATCACATTGCTGTTGATATCCAGTAATGGTTCCATCGTATAAGCATCAAGCCCTTCACCCACAATCGTTTTTACGTCATTGTGTAAGAAGCCGCCATCTCTTAATTCACGCATTAAGAAGCCCATGCCACCAGCCGCTTGGAAGTGGTTTACATCGGCATGACCATTTGGATAAATACGCGTTAATAACGGCACTACTTCAGACAAATCCGCCATGTCTTTCCACGTGATTTGCACGCCAGCCGCTTTTGCCATTGCGACTAAGTGAATGGCATGATTGGTAGAACCACCAGTAGACAACAAACCGACCAAACCATTGATCACGGTTTTTTCACTCACGATATCCGCAAGTGCATTGCCGCTTTTACCATCAAGTAGCTGAGTTAGCATGGTCTCAACCGCACTCGCCGTTAAGCCATCTCTTAATTCTGTGTATGGATTGATAAACGAGCTACCAGGTAAGTGAAGACCCATGATCTCCATTAGCATCTGGTTCGAGTTCGCCGTACCGTAGAAAGTACAAGTACCTGCACTGTGGTATGAAGCACTTTCAGCTTCCAGTAACTCTTCGCGGCTGACTAAGCCCTGTGCAAACTTTTGACGAATACGTGCTTTTTCTTTGTTCGGGATCCCTGATTGCATTGGACCTGCTGGTAAAAAGAAAATCGGCAAATGGCCAAAAGACAAAGCACCGATTAATAGTCCTGGGACGATTTTGTCACAGACACCAAGACAGAAAACCCCATCAAAGACATCGTGTGATAACGCCACTGCTGTTGACATGGCAATGACATCACGAGAGAACAAAGACAGTTCCATGCCATCTCGGCCTTGGGTAACCCCGTCACACATAGCAGGTACACCACCCGCTACTTGCGCAGTCGCGTCAAACTTGTTTGCCACTGCTTTAATTAAATCTGGATATTCTTTATAAGGTTCGTGCGCAGACAACATGTCATTGTACGAATTGATAATTGCTAGGTTCGGTTGCTCGTCTTCTTTCAGACGTGCTTTGTCACTGCTTGAGCAAGCAGCCATTACGTGTGCTAGGTTTCCACAGCCCAGTCCTGCTCGTACGCGCGTTTGTTTTTTTGCTTGTTGGATTCGAGCTAAATAGGCTTGACGTGTTGCTTTGCTTCGCTCAATGACGCGTTCGGTGACTTCCTGAATTCGTGGATGCAACATATTACTGACTCTCTAGTGTTAGAGGAAAAAGGCTCTGCACGATTACCAGCATTCGTGGTAATCCTTGTACAGAGCTGCTTTGATTTACCCGTTCAAAGGTACGCTATCAGGTTGTCTCTCACCCCAACCTGACACCGGTGTCACTATATTTACGCATAAAGCTGACACCGGTGTCAACCCTTCTTATAAATTTAGTCTAACTTTTTAAAATGACCAAATTATAACCACTTAAAACTTTGCCGATATCTGCGGCATTAAAATCATTACCTAACTGATTTTATTAGTAATTATTATGACAAAAAGAATAATATTAATGATTGAGCGAAATCATTATTTGATAGCAAAGTTATCAATGAGCCTTAACTTGGTAACATGGCCTTTAATCGCTGGGTCAGCGAGCCTGATTATCGCGACATAGATCTGCGCATTTATCTAGTCCGCAACGTTTCCCTAGTAGCTGCGAAAATAAAAAGCCCAACGGCTAAGCGTTGAGCTTTGGGGCAAGTATAAAAATTGAAAAAGTTATGAATTCGAGCGTGCTTTCGTCGACTCTCGAGTGATGAGTTTAGCTTCTAAAACTTGCTGAAACGGTGCTTCTTGCGGCTGAGATATATGCTTAATCAGCTCTTCTACCGCTATCCGAGTCATTTCTTCCACAGGCTGTGCTATCGTCGTCAGACCCGGCCAAATATGCCTTGCGATAGGTGCGTTATCAAACCCAGCAATAGATAGCTGCTCGGGTACTTTGATCTCTCGCTGCGTAGCAAGTTTTAACACGGCCGCAGCCATGTAGTCGTTTGATGCAAATACAGCCGTTGGTCTTGGCTCTAAGTCCAATATGGCTTTTGCACTGTCTGCACCTGAGTGATAACTAAAGTTACCTTCTGCAACTAACCGCTCTCGATATTCAATACCATGCTTTGCTAGTGCTTTTTGGTAACCAGAGAACCGATTTTCCGTGGCGCTGTGATCAGGGTGACCTTTAATAAAGGCAATTTCGGTATGACCTAAATTGATCAGATGCTCAGTTAACTCAAAAGCGCCCTGCTCGTCATTACTGCGAATTGAAATCGAGTCATCGCCTTCAATGGCTGAAGCAACGCGTGCATAAGGAATATTACGCTGCTTTAAAAAAACAATAAGCTCGTTGGAGTCTGAAAACGGCGGAGTAAGCACAATACCGTCAAGTCTCGATGTGGTAAGCAGCTGATCGACATTGTCGATAAGGTCTTGGCCGCGCAGTTCACAAGGATGTATCAATAAATTGTAACTATGTTTCTGACACGCTTCCAGCGCACCACTTTGCACTCGCGTGATATAGCTTTTTGATGGGTTGTCGTATAAACAACCGATGATAAAGCTACGATTTTGTGCCAAACCGCGTGCGATAGGATTAGGCTTATAATTCAGCTCTTCAAAGACCTTCAGGACTTTTTCCCGCGTTGCTGGACTAACATTTGGCTCGTTATTTAATACCCGAGATACTGTCTTTTTAGACACTCCGGCATATTCGGCAACGCTATTAATAGTTACTTTTTTCATCGATTTTCCCTTAAGCCCGGCGTCGCTCATGAATACATGCTGCTGCGCCAATCAGTGGGATATTATCTTGTACCACCAAAGTAACTGGAATTTGGCTCGTGTACTGTGACATCATGCCTTTTTCGGTAAAGCGTTCAACAAAGCTACTTGCTTGTAATCGCTCTTTCATCCGCGGCAAGATCCCACCACCTATATAAACACCACCTAAGGCACCAAAAGTCAGTGCTAAATCGCCAGCCACACTACCCATCCAGTCACAGAAGTGACTCAATGTTGCATCGCACACTTTACATTCTTTCGCAAGCGCACTGATCTGCGCCGCATTAAGATCTTTTGCTTGCTCACCACGCACTTCTGCCATGGCTTTGTAGAGTCTCGCAATACCTGGGCCCGAAAACACCGTCTCGACTGAGACATGTTGAATACTCGCGCGCAGTACCGTTAACAGCTCTTTGTCTAAGGCGGTAACCGGCGCAAGTGAGATATGTCCTGCTTCACAGCTCATCACCGCGCTGCCATTAATATCTCTAGCAAGACAAGCCGCACCAAATCCAGTACCAGGACCCATTACACCGATATTTGCGCCTAGCTCAGGCTGACCTTGCTTAATCACTAGGTTTTTCTCTAGTGCTAAGTAGGGCGCCGCATAGGCAAAAGCAGCAAAGTCGTTGATCACGGCAAGCTCGGTAAAATCGAACTGGGCTTTGATGTCTTCGGAATTAAAATGCCAACCTAAATTAGTTAAATGAACTTGCTGAGATTTGATAGGACCGGCAACCGCGAGACAGGCTCGGCTTGGCTGCGCTACAGGTAGCTCAGTTAAATATTTTTGGATAGCGGATTCAAAGGACTGGAATTCAGCACTAGGAAAAGTGGCTTGATGCGTAATTACAAAATGGTTAGTTCGCGTATCGAAATCTGACACGATTGCAAATCTGGCGTTTGTTCCCCCGATGTCGGCAACGACAATCGGCTCAAACGGCACGGATGAATGGCTTGTTGTCTGGCTCATATTATTATCTCTTTATCACTGCGATTATGCTTGGGCTAACATCAGGGCTGCCAGCACACGTCCTGCAATTTATTGTCTCAACTCGCCAAAATTTGCACGCCTTGGCTTTTGTTCTTACCTGTTATTCTGTTAATTTGGTAAAAAAATGCTGCCCTTGGCATAGGGCAGCCAAATACGTTTTGACAACAAAATGATAAAACATCGACATTATGACACCGGTGTCAGACTGTATCAATAAAAATTTGCAAATTCGGTGAAATTGGTTGAAAAAAAAATTGAATGGCTGACAATGTCACTGTCTTAAGCGTTGAGAAGAACATGAAAGGTAAAGCAACTTCATTTGATATCGCCCATTATGCTGGCGTTTCGCAATCTACGGTGTCGCGCGCCCTAAGAAATAGCCCTTTGGTTAACGAAGAAACTCGTCGTCGCGTTCATGAGATTGCTAAAAAGCTTAACTATAAGGTCGATAAAAACGCGAGTAATCTGCGCACTCAGCAAAGCAGTACATTAGCTTTGCTGTTATTTGAAGATCCCACAGAAGATGAGTCGCAAATTAATCCTTTCTTTTTAAGTATGCTTGGCAGTATTACCCGAGCGTGTGCAAAAGAAGGCTATGACCTTTTAGTATCGTTCCAATCGACGAGCAGTGATTGGCATGCCGATTATGAGGATAGTCACCGTGCTGACGGGTTAATTTTACTAGGCTATGGTGATTACATCGATTACCAGTCAAAGTTACAAACTCTACTCGACAACCACACAAAGTTTGTTTGTTGGGGGGCAACGGTTGATAACCGTCCAGACCTAACTGTGAGCTGCGACAATTACGGTGGTGGTGTATTGGCTGCAAAGCATTTAATCGACATGGTCAGAACAGATTGTGCGTTTATTGGCGATGCTTCGGATCACAGCCCAGAATTTTTTGCGCGCTTTAAAGGCTTTAGAGACACCCTTAAAGCAAAAGGTATTGAGGTGAGCGACCGTAAGATGGCAAATGCGATTTCCACAGAAGACTCTGGGTATCATGCAACTCGCTCCTTAATCGCCAACAATGTTAAATTTAACGCGCTTTTCGCAGCTAGCGATCTCATTGCTATTGGCGCGATTAAGGCGCTTCAAGAAGCAGGTGTTCGCGTCCCTCATGATGTCCATGTCGTTGGCTTCGATAACATTGCCGCAGCGGGTTATGTTTCTCCCTCTTTAACTACTGTGCAGCAAAACACCACATTGGCAGGACAAATGCTGGTCGATAACTTACTTACGCTTATCCGAGGTGAAGCGGTAGCCTCTACCCTCTTACCGCCCAAACTTATTATTAGACAATCTTCGCGATAGCTAGATCTTCAGCGGAATCGAATAAAAAATGCCGAACCTATCTTCGGCATTTTTTATGTGTTTACTTACTGTTTGTTATTTCAGTTTACTTTCTACGATTGGGTAGTGATCCCACACTTGTTTTTCATTAAGAGAACGTACTAACTTTACGTATTCAGCATGTGTCCAGGCCAAAGGCGTCGCCGAGTTCGTTCCTTCGCCAAGTTGATAGCCAAAGGTATTTTTACCCACACCATCCCATACTTGCTCAGGTAACATCATGCCTTCATTAGCAAAGTGCTCCATCCCCTTCACATAAGTATTTTGTATTTTGCTCTGTTCATCCGCACTTAACTCACCATCAAGCAGCGCCAGCGCAATATCATAGTGACCACGCTCTCCGGTAAAGAAAGGCCACACTCGACCGCGTTGGCCATCGGTATTCTGACCATTTTCGGCATAGTTGATACCGCGCTTCTCATCTTCACCATAACCGTCGTTACCGTAACGGCGGTACCCTGGATAACTATTAACATCGCCGTCAAATTTAAAGCTATATTTTACTCTTAAGTTTTCAGCTATCGATTCATCATCGTATTCAGGTATAGTAGCCACGATGCTCGGGGCATCAGCCCCTCTAACCCCATAACGCACAAGTTCCAAGAAGCCACCGTCGATGATCTGCTTCTTATCCATTCCGCTGCGGCCATTATTGGCATTTAAGGTCGTACTGGAATTAGGGTTTTCGTCTTGTCCAATACGGAAGAAATATTGACCGTCACTATGTTTGCTTTGCAGATTCCCTTTGGTTGTGAACATGAATGACTCAACATCACGATTGTACTGCTGCGCCGTCGCGAGGAATTTCTCTTGTCCCGCTTTATCACCGGCCAATTTAGCAATGTCGCTCGCCGTCACAAGGCCTGCAATGATTGCCGCGGTAGTCGATGGTGAATAGCCATTTTGCTCTTCCCAACGCTCTTGTTGCGTCGCAGGCGGTGTGATTTGCGTGTCATTCCACAATATTTTAGCCAGTCCCCCTTCAACTAAGAAGTTAGCTGCAGGCTTTAACATCTTGTTGTACCAATAAACCAATCTATCATCGCTTAGCACACCCGCTTGCCACAGTTTCCATGCCAGCATAATCGGCATTGCTGTTTGGTCAAGCTGTACTCCAACCCACTCAAGCTCGCCATCTACGTGCGTTTTTTGTAAGAACCAGCCAGTATCACCATGGTTACCCGGTGTTTTATTCGTAACTTGCACTTTTTCTAGATACTCAAAAGCAGTAAGTGCTGTTTGTTTATCTCCCATCGCCAAAAATGCCATCGCTACTTGATAAAAATCACGCACCCATACTGCTTTATAACCAGTATGGCCTTGCTCTGCTGGCACTGTGTCACCCCATGGATTTGACAACGATGCTATCAACGCACCGGCATGGGTTTTATCTTCTTGCGCCTTAAGCACAAGCGCACTGGTGTAAAGTAACTTGCCGTTGTCTGCGGTATTTGCCGTCATGGACTTTAGTGGCGCTAAACTTTCGAGATAATCTTGCCAGCCTGTCGCTTCACCTTGACCATTATAGTCAGCCAGTACCTTATCGTAACCTTTGGCTAATGTGGCTTCCCCTTCAGCAAAGCTTTGCTGCTGAGAGTGACCAAAACTCAAGGTAAGGTCAAAGGTGCTGCTGCCCTTGACGTGTCCTAGGTTTGCCAACCAGTTAACGTTGCCACTCTCTTTGCCTGTAGACGCATAAGCTTGGGCTATATGTCCTGTAGACTCAAGTGACGCTAAATTATCGCTGGTGCCAGTAAAACCGACAGATGCCTCTACAAAGGCGGTTTTGCTCTGCAATGAGAGATAGTTCTTACCTTCCCATGCTAGCAAACCTTGCTCTGTCACTTTTGCAAAATCGTTTAAACCATTGTTATTCACGTATGGGTTAACGTTCACAAAAGCCTGTACATCTTTGAGATCAGTATCTACTTTTGCTCTTACAAACAAGGTTTGTCCATCAGGGTCGGTGAAAATATGCTTTTCAAGAGTAAAGCGACCTTGTTTGTCCTTGCTTAAAATTTTGTAAGCAAGCGATAACGGTCTTCCACTGGCATCTTTATAAAGATAGTCAATCGTGACATCTAGAGCGTCAGTATCAGATTCTTTCACTGCAAAGCCGTCACCCACGATGATAAATTGCATGTCTTTGATCTGCGCTTGGTGAATAAGTCCAAACATGGTCTCTGTGATCATCCCTTTTGCAACAGAAAACCATACCTTTGAAACTGCTTTAGTAGCCGTAGAATCGCTGTACTTGCCATCTTCGTAAGCTTCGTATGACGTACCAATCCCCGTTTTTCCAGAATATGACCAATAAGGTTTAACGCCAGGTGTACCTGGTGCCGTCAGGGTTTCATTGCCAGATTGCTGTGATCCGCAACCCATGAGGCCAACACTTACCAAGGCAAGTGCGATTGTTGATAGTTTAATCATCTCGTTCTCCTTATTGAGCCTTTATCGTGACTCTTGAAACAGCTAATGCAGCGAGTAAAAATGACACGCCTCCGATGACGAGTGCGAATATCGGTTGGTTATCAAAACCATGACGCAGAATTAGACCTAGAATACTGGCGGCGAGTAATTGTGGGATCACGATAAAAAAGTTAAAGATCCCCATAAATACACCCATTTTGTTGCTTGGCAAAGCGTTACTTAACATCGCGTAAGGTAATGACAAAATAGATGCCCAAGCAAAGCCAATGCCCACCATGGGCAACCAAAGTAATGTGGGAGCAGCGATAAATTTGAAGCTAATTAAAGACACGGCGCCAAAAAACAAGTTAGCTGCATGTGCCCCTTTGAGACCAATGCGCTTAACCATGAATGGGATCAGCATCGCAGCAATAGCAGCAAAGCCATTGTAGGCTGCAAATAACACCCCGACCCAATCAGCACCGTCGTTATAAAGCTTGCTCGTTACATCTGACGTGCCATAGTGATAGCTCGTCACCGCTGAGGTGGTATAGATCCACATGGAAAATAGCGAAAACCAGCTAAAAAACTGCACCACAGCAAGCTGCTGCATGGTCTTTGGCATCGTAAACAAGTCAAAAATAACATGATAAAAACCATTACTTACACGCTGTTTTTGCTGCATCACATGCGCAATGACAAATACAATTGCAAAAGCGATAAGCAGCCCACTGAGCAAATAAAGCTCTTTTTCAAGGCCAAGAAGTGCAACGGCAAGCAACACAATAACGCCAATGAAACCGCTCACCGCACTGCCTTTTAAAAAGTTCACAGGTAAGTCTGACAGTGTTGCGCTTTGCGTATTCGTTTGCGCTTGTTCAAAGGCTGCGAGTTGCTCAGGGCTATATTCTTTCGTTTTTAGAATCGTCCACAATACGGAGATGAACAAGATAGCTCCCCCCCAGTAAAATGCGTATTTTACCGAGTCAGGGATTTGTCCTGCAGGAGCTGTGTTACTCACCTCAAACCAATTGGTCATCATCCAAGGCAGCGCAGACGCGACCACGGCACCAACACCAATGAAAAAGCTTTGCATCGCATACCCTGTAGCACGTTGCTTTTCATTCAGATTATCACCTACTAATGCTCTAAACGGCTCCATCGTGACGTTGATAGACGCATCCATTATCCACAGCATGCCCGCCGCAATCCATAGTGTTGGAGAATTGGGCATGATGAAAAGCGATAGCGTGGTAAGGATAGCTCCCCACAAGAAAAATGGTCTTCTACGGCCAAGTTTTCCCCATGTCCTATCACTCCAGTAGCCGATAATTGGCTGCACGATTAAACCTGTTAAGGGCGCTGCAACCCACAAAATAGGGATGTCATCGACCTTAGCACCGAGGGTTTGAAAAATACGACTCACATTGCCGTTTTGCAGTGCAAAACCAAATTGGATCCCAAGAAACCCAAAGCACATATTCCATATCTGCCAAAAACTGAGTTGTGGTTTTTGTTGTTCTTGTTGCATAGGTTACTTCTCTAATTGATAAACCACGCTGGCAAGCGGTGCTAGCGTAATCGTTGCGTTGGCGTGCTCGCCATCAGTTGTTGGTTGTAATTGTAAAGTCGGGTGTGACTCTAAAATATCGTTATAAACACCATCCCACTCTTTAGGCAGATTTACGGTGACTATTTGTTCTTGTTCTGCATTAAAGTTGCTCACGACCAACAGCTTTTGTTGACCTAATTTACGGCCAAATGCCATGACTGTTTCAGCATTGCTTGGCATCTCAGCAATCAGGGCGACTTGCTGGTATTCACCAGCCGCAATTGCCGGCTGTTTTGCAAGGTTGAGTAATTTGACGTAGTAATTACGAAGTGCATTTTGCTCATTTGAAAGTAGCGCGCCATCAAATTTCCCGTCATTCATCCATTTTTGATGTTCGGGTACACCAATATAGTCAAAGATACTGGTTCTGCTTGGACTGCCGAACCCCGCCTGCTCAGAGCCGTCTTCCCCTAATGTTTGTCCAAAATAGATCATTGATGGTGCTGTGCTTATCAGGTGACTAACCACCATAGCGGGTTTACCTTTTAGCGGATCGCCTACAAATTCAGGGCTTGCGATACGCTGCTCATCATGGTTTTCTAAAAAGTGCAACATATGGGGGGCAATATCGGCTACCGATTGATGACTATCCAACACGGCTTGAGCACTACCTTTGCCTTGCATTAACGCCTTCAAGGTGTCGTAGAAACCCACTTTGTCGTAGAGGTAATCCATCTTCCCTTGCTTGATATACGGGCGATATAAAGTGGGGTTATAGACTTCTGCAAGCAAGAAAGCTTCAGGATTTTTTGTTTTAATCGACGAGTTTAAGAAGCTCCAAAACTCTACTGGCACCATTTCCGCCATATCGTAACGGAAACCGTCTACGCCCTTTTCTAACCAAAAGTGAGTAATGGCTTGAAATTTGTACCAACTATCTGGCAATTGCTTGTGTTGCCAAAATTCAAAATGTGCACGGTAATCCTGCTGAGCATAATCGTCAGGGAGGCGTTCGAAATCGTAGCTACCGTCAGGCTTAACACCGTAATTCACTTTGACGGTTTCATACCAATCATTAATATCAGGCTTTGCCGCACGAGCACCGTTACCGGTCCACTTTGCTGGATTTTCTGCAAATTTGCCATCCGCCAATGGATGAGATCCACCACCTAACACCTGATAGCTTTCACTCGTTGGTACGGTAAACTCCTCACCAACCACATAATAAAAATTATTGTCCCGAGCATATGCAACTTGCGTGTCGTCATTCGTGCCAAAATCAACAGTTCCTTTAGGCGCACCGAGTGACTCATAGTTACGAGCGACATGGTTTGGCACAATATCAATGATCACTTTTAAGCCGGCGTCATGTGTGCGTTTGATTAAGGCTTCAAATTCAGCCAGTCGTGCAGAAGGATCATTCGCAAGATCAGGGTTAACGTTGTAGTAATCTTTTATTGCATAAGGTGAACCCGCTCTGCCTTTTACAACATCAGGATCATCTTGGCTGATCCCATACTTGCTATAATCCGTCACTACTGCGTGATGGAGCACGCCGGTATACCAAACATGGGTCACCCCCATCGCCTTGATTTGTTGTAATGCCGTAGGAGTAAAATCAGAAAACTTGCCTACGCCGTTTTCCTCTAGCGTTCCCCAAGGTTTGTTCTCTGTTTTAGTATTGCCAAAGAGCCTTGTGAATACTTGATAAACAACGGGTTTGCTCACTGGCGCCACTTCCGATTGCAATGTCATTTGTTCGGTTTTTTTATCAACTGGCTTGGGGCCACAGCCACTTAAACTTACTGCACCACCCAAAAGCGCTGACACAGCCAATAGTAGAGATTTATTTTTCATAGTGTTGTCATAATGCTGTTTTAAAAGAGTCTACTTGCGTAAACGAACGTACTGAACCCATTACATATGTATTCAGAAAGACCCTTGATTAGATTTTATTTATAACGATTAATACCAAGTTACTTGTGAACATTTGCCACAAAGCTTTCTAGCTCCATTCGATGATCTTTAAAATTCAATCCACATCGTCTAATGAAGTCATTCACTTTTTCGATGCTATGTTGGTTTGCTAGGGCATTGCCTGACTTAAGCTGAGCTTGTTCTGGGTAGATACCATAACCTGCCAATAAACAATGCCAGCTGACTGAAGGGTAATATTGATCAACGTTTTGGCGAACTAATTCATCTGATAAGTTGTTACCAGAAACCCAAGTCTGTAAAATTTGATAGAGTGACCGCGATAAGTGGTTATTGTTGGCATTATCAAGCCAGTAGTTGGTGTCAGTACGACTATTCACACGATAATGAGCGACGATATAGTCTCGAATAGCCTGATACCGTTCGCTCAAAGCGCGGTTGTGTTTATCTCTGTTACCATCGGTAAAGCCCGCATCTTGGTAGCATTCAATAAAGCTCTGAACGGTTTCTTGGACTATATGCAAAGCGGTTGCTTCTAAAGGCTCTATGAATCCTTGAGATAAACCAATCGCTATACAGTTTTTACTCCAGTGCGCTTTAACTTGCCCGACTTTCATTTTTATATGTCGAGCTTCTACTTCTGAGTCCAACAAACCCAAAGCAGCCCTTAGCTCGGTTTCGGCTTGATCCGCATTACAGTAACGTTGACTATAAACATAACCGTTACCGATACGATTCGTTAATGGAATGTGCCAAGACCACCCAAATTGACGCGCAACAGATTGTGTTTCGGAGCGAATAGTGTCAAGTTGCTTGGTAGGTATAACGACCGCAGCGTCGTTAAATAAATTGGACTCGAATGACTCGAAACCCACGCCTAAAGTGTGTTGTAGCAGTAAACTTTTGAAGCCCGAGCAGTCAATAAAAATATCACCAGCGATTTCCGTACCATCCGACCTTATCAGTGCCGCAATATCACCATCAACGTGTTTTCGAACGTCGGTAATTGTGGCATCAATGTGTTTTACATTAAACTCAGCCGCTTTGCGAGCCAACAACTGGCCAAGCAAAGCTGAGTCAAAGTGATAACCATAATTAATTTCGAATGGGAAGCTTTCTGCAGCAATTGGGGATTTATTTAAATCAGCCAAGTGAGTTGCTAAAAAAAAGTGGTCTGGATGGCCCTCTACGTCAATCGCCTTACGCCGAACAAAGCTGTTATGAAAAAAAGCCGGTGCACTGTAGTCATCAGGTTGTGCAGGAAATGGGTGAAAATAGCTAGAAAACCCAGGTTTTGTCGACCAATCTATAAACCGAATGCCATTTTTATAGGTCGCATTACAAGCCGGCATCCACTCGGCTTCCGAGATACCTAAATAGTCCATAAATCCTTTGAACTGCGGAGTAGACCCTTCACCAACACCAATAGTTCCGATGCTAGAAGATTCAACCACAGTGATTTCTATCGCTTTATCTGCCCAGCTTTTTGCCATCATATTCGCGGCCATCCAACCTGCAGTTCCACCACCTAAAATCACTATTTTCTGATTTTTCATCGCCTTCGCACCTTAAACCTATTAAAAACCACGTATTGAAAGTGAAACAAACATATCAATTTAGATAATTGATGATAACCACTCATTACACAGTGAGCGACTATAAAAAAGCCACCAAAGCAGGTGTTACTTTGGTGGCCATGAATGCTTGCTAATAATTAGAAGCTATAGTTGAACCCTAAATAATACTGGCGGCCAAACTCTTTGTACTCACCAGTGGCAAGTGCAGTACCATAATTAGTGGTATTTGGCTCATCAGTTAGGTTATTAACCTGTAAGACGGCTTCCAAACCATTCTCAAAGTTGTACGATGCCTGCCAATCAACAACAGTATATTCATCAGCCCAAGCTAGAGAAGAGCCTCCTGGTGAAGCCCCTTCATATACATACTCATCACGGTAACGGATATTCAGGTGCGTTGTGAACGAATCTATGTTCCAAAATACCGTAGCACTCCATACATTTTTTGATAGACCAGGGAGTGGCAGTTGCTGATCAGGGAAGTTACCACCGCCATCTACCGTTGTTTCGCTCTCGGTATATGAATAGTTAGCGTTAAAACCTAAGCCCGAAAAGACACCCGGTAAATTATCAAACATCGTGGTATAAGCCAGCTCAATACCTCTTATGTATCCACCTTGATCATTGTTCTGAGTCGTTTGGTATTGACCTGCAACAAACCCATCTGGTACCTCTAGGCCAATATCAGCCCAGTCAACCTCACCTTCTTGATAAGTAATACTTTCAATCAAAGATTCAATATCTTTCCAGAATATCGCGGCAACAAAAGCACCACCATCTTCAAAGTAACGCTCATAAGATAAATCAATTTGAGTCGCTCTAAACGGGTCTAAATTTGGGTTACCTTTTGACCACACATTATAACGAGGACTAGTACCATCATTTGCGGTGTCAGCCCAAGACCCTGCACCACCTCTAAGCTGGTAGACAGGTGGACGGCCAATAACTTCTGCAGCTGCAAACCTAATTTGGTCCGTGTCACTCACTCTGAAATTGAGGTTTAGTGAAGGCAATGTGTCCGTATACTCAGGGCCGTAATTAACATGGCGATAATCGGTTCTTTCAACGCCATTGTCATCGATGATTGAGTCACCAACTTCATCGCCTTGGATCTGTTGAATGCCTATTGATTTCGTATCAGTTCTTACTACTCGAACGCCAAAATTACCCGTCACTGGTATGTCGGCAATTTCGGTATCTATATTTGCCATAATATAACCGGCTAATACTTCTTCTCTAACAGCGCCACTTTCAATGAGCGTCCAATTGTGACCCCAAGTTTGTTGTGCCTCATAATTGCCCGGACCAAATACTTCGTTAGCGATACCTTCAAGGTCTAGTTCCAAGTATTGGAAACCTCGAGTATCTCTAACCGAAACATATCCCGTCAAATCGTGAGGAATACACGGGTGGTTCTGATCATTAAATTCACAGCCTTTGTTCGTGACGATGGTGCCATCCGGTAACTGGTAACCATTTTGGCCTTCGCGTGCGCCCCATCTAAATGTCGAGCGTTGATCCGTAAATTCACGGTCAGACCAACGCGCACCAACTTCAATCGAAGAAATAAAGCTGTTCTCAATAAAATACTTAAAATCAACCTTAACGCTATCTAACTCGTCTGTGTACTTGTGAGGAAATTGTTCCCAATCACCCAGTCGCATATTAGATAGGTCGGTATACCCATTGCCAAGTGTTAACAGTGGTGAGTCTTTCTCTCTTTGTTCGAACGAAAAGGTTTGATTTCTTAATTCTTGCCAAGTGTTAACTAACGTTCCATCTTCCAGTGTAGAAGTACCGTATTCATATGCATGCATTGAAGCAATCATATCTCTACGCGTTTTTTCCCCTTCACTATGAGCCCAGTCGAACTTTAATTCCCACGAATCTGTCGTGTATTGCAAGTTTAAGCCAAAGCTGTCGGTGGTTGAATCCGTTGATTGGTCTTCAGAGCGCATCTCAACCCATGGGCCATTGGGATCAGTAATAGTCACATCCCCAGCAACTAGAAAACCGTCTTTAACAACTGCATTATCAACCGAATACAACGAGTTAATATCTTTTGAGAATCCTTCAATATTTAAGCCGCTCTTTTTATCTTCCGATTCAAACTTAGAATGGAAATAATCAAATTGGACTTTGAATGCGTCTGTTGGCTGATACACCAAAGTGCTTAACAGGCCAAGTCTTTCATCGCTGCCTTTGGCTGAACGATATTGAAAGCCATTGACCGAGCGCTCTTCTGTACCATCACCATCAAAATCTTGAGAGCGTGTAGGAGCATGCGCTGAGATATCAATTGCGTTATTTGGTTGGTTTAGATACGCCCCACCAATAGCAAAACCAAGTGTCTCATTTAGGAATTTACCTCGGTATGAAAAACTAATACGTTCGCCTGTTGAATCCGCGCCCACATCTGATGCAGCATCATTGTAGGAATATCTTACCGAAGAATTAAAATTATGTTCTTTTTCAGCATCGAGAGGGTTTGCCGTTTTAAGTTCAACCGTAGCCGCAACACCGCCTTCAATCAGCGACGCTTTTGGTGATTTATACACTGCGGCTTGATTAATTAATTCTGACGGATATTGGTCGAATGAAATCCAGCGACTACCTGCAGTATATCCACTGGTACTCGCCTGCTCACGTCCGTTTAATGTGGTTTGAATAAAGTCGCCGTTCATCCCGCGAATATTAAGTTGCGAAGATTGCCCACTTGCTCTTACCGCGGTGATCCCAGGTAGACGGCTCAACGAGTCAGCGATTGACACGTCAGGTAAGGAAGCTAAGTCTCCAGCATCAACTACTTCTGCAATGGTGTCGCTAAATCTTTTTTTATCGATTGAGGCGATGATACTGCGCGAGATACCTCGAACTTCGATCACCTCAACGTTTTTTTCTTCATTATTAGCAGTGTTATCTTCAACAGGAGCAGCATGGCTCACACCTGCAGCAATCAGCGCAAGCGTTAGCATACTCGGTTTGAACTTAGACATAATGTTTTATCCCAATTAACCATATTATATTGTGCGATTTGTTCATCTGGCGTGCAAACTGATGAAAAAACAAACGAGCACAGTTGTTGTCAGTCAAATACTAGCGGCTGATTAAATTTGTAAACAACTTTATGCATACGTATTCAAAGCTAGTGCATTTCAACGAAATTTACAGGTTTTTTACAGGAATAAAACTCAACTCAATGATATATATATAGTTTTATTGGGTAAGGTCAAAAGGCCGACCACATTTATTTACCAGCTTTAATTTCACTAAATCTTAACTTTCACGGGCTATTATTGTCGACTGAACACCAAAATATCCTCAACATGTAATCTATAGCTATACTAAAGTTAAATTGGTCTTACCAAAAATTCACTCTTACAAAGCTTTATTTGTCTGGTTATTCCCTTTTAAAGGTCAATATTGGTAAATTTATTTTATAAAATAAAATTATGTGAATGAGTTATCATAAATTCACCTCACAAAACCTGCATACGTATGCAGGTTTTTTACACCCCACCGAGCATGACGTATTCTTTGGCAAAATTAGTGGTGAAAGTGCCCAGCATAGTATTTACTTGATACTCAGCACTGCCACAGAATAAACACGCACATAGCCTGGAGAAAGTGCATGGCAAATAATGAATGGTGGAAAGGCGCGGTTATCTATCAAATATATCCGCGTAGCTTTCAAGACAGTAATGCAGACGGTATTGGCGACTTACAGGGTATTATTCAGCGACTAGACTACATTAAATCGCTTGGTGTTGATGCAGTATGGATTTCACCATTTTTTAAATCGCCAATGAAAGACTTTGGCTATGATATTAGCGACTATCGCGATATCGATCCTATGTTTGGTACGCTCGACGATTTTGATACGCTTATTGGTGAAGCACATAAACGTGATATTAAGATCATTATTGATCAGGTACTTAGTCATACCTCAAATCAACACCCGTGGTTTGTCGAAAGTCGTGAAGACAACACAAATGATAAAGCAGATTGGTATGTATGGGCCGATGCCAATCCAGACGGCAGTCCACCAAACAATTGGCTATCCATTTTTGGCGGTGTTGCCTGGCAGTGGGAGCCTAGACGTTGCCAATATTATCTGCATAACTTTCTCACTGAGCAGCCGGATCTGAACTTTCATCACCCTGAAGTACGTAAAGCCGTACTAGACAACGTCGAATTTTGGCTCAAAAAAGGCGTTGATGGATTTAGACTAGATGCCATTAACTTCTGTTTTCACGATAAGCAGCTTAGGGATAATCCAGCTAAGCCTATTGAGCTTCGTCAAGGTCGTGGCTTTAGCGAAGACAACCCTTACGCTTTCCAATACCATTATTATAATAATACGCAACCAGAAAACTTAGCGTTTATGGAAGAGATCCGTGCCTTATTAAATAGATATCCAGGTACCGTTAGCTTAGGTGAGATCAGTTCAGAAGACTCTTTGCAAACAATGGCAGAGTACACAGCCGATGGTAATAAACTTCATATGGGTTATAGCTTTGAGCTCCTTACTAACGACTATAGTGCAAAGTACATCAGAGAAACGGTTTCTCGCCTAGAGTCAGTCATGACCGAAGGTTGGCCATGTTGGGCGTTTGCAAATCACGATGTAGAACGGGTAGCAAGTCGCTGGAGTATAGATGGCAAGGTAAACGATGCACAGGTCAAAATGCTCACCGCCCTTCTCGGTTCATTGCGGGGTAGCGTCTGTATGTACCAAGGCGAAGAACTAGGGCTTGGCGAAGCCGCCGTTGCCTTCGAAGAGCTGCAGGACCCATATGGCATTACCTTTTGGCCAAACTTTAAAGGCCGTGATGGCTGTAGAACGCCGATCCCGTGGACACAGGCAAAAACTAATGCTGGCTTCTCAGAGTCTAAGCCTTGGTTACCAGTTTCTGAAGCGCATGCCCTACGAGCTGTAGACAAACAAGCAGTAGATAGCAATTCAACGCTCAGCTACTATCAAGCATTTTTACAGTGGCGAAATGCGCAACCTGCACTAAAAACAGGTGACATTGAGTTTATTGACACTCCAGAGCCAGTATTAGCTTTTTACCGTAGAACCCAAACCCAAACATTACTGTGCGCATTCAACTTAGCAGCTACTCAACAAAGCGTGACACTTCCTGAAGTTGCATTAACGCAGTGCGACCTGAAGCACCTAAGCGGCACGGCGAGCGCAAATGCACTAATACTTGATGCATTTGGTTGCTACTTCGCTGAGGTTTTATAATAGTTAGGCCTTGTAATTAAATAAGAGCGGTTAAGCCGCTCTTTTGTTATCTAACACTTTATCTATCTCACGCTGTAGTTGCGGCAGCTCTAGTGCTTTGAAATAAAGCCAACCTTGATGAATATTCACCCCTCTACTTTTGAGATAACTAGCTTGAGCTTGAGTCTCTACCCCTTCAGCAATCAGTTTCTTATCCAGCTTTTCCGCCATATCAATCACTGCCGATAAAACCGGGGATTGCAAAGTATCTAGGCCAATTGATGCTACAAAGCTCTGATCTATTTTCAACAGGTCGATCGGAAAACTTTGCAAGTACTGTAAGCCACTATACCCCGTACCAAAATCATCAATCGCGATTTCTATTCCAGCACGTTTGAGCTCGGTTAGTACCGTTTTCGTTTGAGCCTGCGTCAGCACATCACGTTCAGTTAATTCAATAGTTAATGAAGATATTTGGTTTTTTGCAGCAAGTAAGGCATCGATATAGCGTTTAGAGCCCAAAAGTAAACCATTAACGTTAAAAGACACCTTAAAGTCTGGCTGAGCGACTAAGATGTCCGTCAAATCACGCACAGCGTTTTCGACTTGTGCTATCGAGATATCTAAAATAGTACCATCACGCTCAGCTTCAGGCACAAAGTAAGCGGGGCCGAGCACTCCTTCAAGTGGGTGACGCCAACGAATGAGTACTTCCACGCCCACTATCGATGGTATCTGTGCATTAACGAGAGGTTGATACACATTAAATAACTCATCATTTGCCAATGCTCTTAATATTTGTGTTTTACTGCTTAGCTGGCGCTTGTCATAACTGATCAATAACAACGTGAGGCCAACCCAAGAGGCGCAATACAACACACTCCAAAGTACTAGCCACAGCCACCCTAGACTCACTAGTTGCTCATCATTTTTTGCAATGATTAAGCTCATCTGCGGCAAACTCGGAATAGCTGCAACGTACGCAAACTTTACCTTTGCATCATCAAAGAGTCCTTCTACTGCGCGGCTATTAGCAGTCGGAAATAGTTTTTGGCGGATTGGCAAAGCATATTTACCATTTAAAAAAACCGGCACACCCGTGCTATTGTCCACCAAGGCAGCAAAATCGGTATTATGATGAGCCGAGATATCAAGCATACTCTTTAGCCAATGATCCGGCATCAACACATTTACCTCATAACCATCGTCTCTCGTGCGCGCTAAAACAAAGGCTGGAAGTTCTAAATAGTCGGTAATGATTGGGCCATAGTATCTAAGTCCAGGCTTTTTTATTGGGGCACTGGTATTCACAGGTGGAGTGAGTTGCCCAAAAGAATTGCAGACCAATTTCCCGTTACTATCTACGATCCCTATTTCGCTCATGCCTGGGTTTTCAAAAACCAATCTACGCATGTAGTGTAGACCGTCAGGGTCGCAATGTGGAGAAAGGTGGATGGCGTGTTTTAAGGTATCGTCTACAACGACAAACTCTTTGTTGATGTCAGATACAATTCGACTCGCTACGGTGACAAGGTTAGATTTAGCGGTCTCTTTTTGATGCACATAAGTGAAGGCGGCCACAATTGAAAATACAAAGGTGCAAGACAACCAAGCAATAAAGATATTCTTAAACAACTTGCTTAAGGAGTGTGCTCCTCGCATAAGCTCCTCACTCCACGGAACGCAAACAGGCGCAGAGTGTAGCTTGAATATGTGACAAAACTATTTCAATATAAAAAAAGCCTTGGTATCACCACCAAGGCTTTCTTATATTACAAGTTTTTGCTTGTGCCGACCTCAACACGGGTTTTTAACTTTTGGCCAGGCCTAAAAGTTACCACGCGTCGCGCAGAGATAGGAATATCTTCCCCAGTTTTTGGGTTCCTACCTGGGCGTTCCTTCTTGTCGCGAAGGTCAAAGTTACCAAACCCCGAGAGCTTTACTTGCTCGCCGTTTTCTAGCGCTGAGCGGATTTCTTCAAAAAACGCTTCAACTAAGTCTTTGGCATCTTTCTTATTGATCCCCAGTTTTTCAAATAGGTGTTCAGCTATGTCGGCTTTAGTAAGCGCCATATCTAGTCCCTCAACGATGCATTGAATTGTTTGGCCAGTTCGGCCACCACGTTTTCTACAACCGCGTTGATGTCTTTCTCTTCGAGCGTTCTATCAACCGCTTGTAATGTTAGAGCAATGGCTAAACTCTTATGATCAGGTTCAACCCCTTGCCCTTTGTACACATCGAATAAGTTTAGGTCAACTAATTGATTTCCGCCAACTTTCTCAATGCACTCTAAAATATCGCCTATTTTTACGTCATCTGCAACTAAAATAGCAATATCTCTTCTATTTGATGGGAATTTCGAGATACTAACTGCTTCTGGAAGCAAGCGATTTTCTAAAGCAGCCATGTCGATTTCAAATACATATGGTGTATCTTTAAGCTCTAACGGCTTTAATAGCTGAGGGTGAACTGCACCGATGAAACCAACCTTTTTACCGTCTGCATAAATTGCAGCTGATTGACCAGGGTGCAAACCATCGCTCGCTTCTGCTTTAAAGCTAAAGCGCGCTTTATCGTTACAAAGCGCAAGTAATGCTTCTACATCGCCTTTCACATCAAAGAAATCCACTTTACGTGAAGGCACTGACCAATGTTCATTGTGCGTATTACCATACGCGATGCCACCGATCACAGCGGTTTGACGTACACCGTTCTCCGCGTTGTCGTCTTTGATAAACTTAAGGCCCGTTTCGAATAAACGAATACGTGACTGTTGACGATTTTGGTTATAAGAAACCGCATTGATAAGTCCTGTCATCAGGCTTACACGCATTGCAGACATTTCAACCGAAATTGGGTGTGGAAGAATTAATGCATCGGCTTTTGGATGTAGCTGCTGTTGTGCTTTTGGATCAACGAAGCTATATGTGATGGCTTCTTGATAACCACGGCTTACTAACTCATCTCTAAAACGCGCTACTGGCAAACGTGCTTCTTGATGATCTGTCATCTTTAACGCAGCGGTTGGTGCCACATTTGGAATATTGTTGTAGCCAAATACGCGAGCAACTTCTTCAATTAAGTCTTCTTCGATACTAATGTCGAAGCGATAGCTTGGCACTTGAGCTTGCCACTGGCCGCCAGCAAATGTTACCGCTAAGCCCAGGCGCGTTAAGATGTCTGATACTTTAGCATCTTCGATATGATAACCAATCACGCGGTCTAAACGCTCACGGCGTAAAGTCACTTGACGCTCTTTTGGTAAATCCGCTTCTGACACAGCTTCAACAATCGGTCCGGCTTCACCGCCAACGATTTCAAGTAGCAAGCCTGTTGCTCTTTCCATCGCATCGCGCTGCAGTACTGGGTCTACACCACGCTCATAACGGTGCGATGCATCGGTATGCAAACCGTAGCTACGTGCCTGACCTGCAATCGCAAGCGGTGCAAAGAACGCGCTTTCTAACAAGATGTCTTTTGTCTCGTCACTAACACCCGACTGTTCACCACCGAAGATACCTGCCATCGCAAGTGCTTTATTATCATCAGCAATCAGTAGTGTTGATGGATTAAGCTTCGCCGTGTTGCCGTCTAACAATACTAGCTCTTCATTCTCAAAGGCATTACGTACTTTAATTCCACCTTCGATTTGGCTTAAATCGAACGCGTGCATCGGGTGACCTAGCTCAAGCAATACGTAGTTCGTAACATCAACAACTGGATCAATTGAGCGTACACCGCAGCGGCGCAATTTCTCTACCATCCAAAACGGGGTCTCTGCTTTAACATTAACGCCCTTGATCACACGACCTAAGTAGCGTGGACATGCTTCGCTGTTTACCAGTTCAATAGAGATTTTATCATCAATCGTTGGCGTAACGGGCGTGATAGCAACTTCTGTTACGTCGATGCTGTTTAGTACCCCAACTTCACGAGCCAGACCTTTGATCCCCAAACAGTCGCTACGATTAGCCGTTAAATCGACATCAATCGTTACATCGTTCAAGCCGAAGTATTCACGAATATCTTGACCGATTGGCGCATCCATAGGGAGTTCTAAAATACCGTCTGAACTTTCCGCCATACCAAGCTCTTCAAACGCACATAGCATACCGTGAGACGGCTGACCGCGAAGTTTAGCTTTCTTAATTTTGAAATCGCCTGGAAGCGTTGCGCCCACTTTAGCAACAGCCACTTTTAAACCGGCACGGCAGTTAGCGGCACCACAGACAATATCTAGTAGTTCGTCTTCGCCTACATTTACTTTTGTTACTCTAAGTTTGTCAGCGTCTGGGTGTTGACCACATTCAACCACTTCACCGATAACCACACCTTGGAAGTCACCGGCAACTGGGTCTACACCATCAACTTCTAAACCCGCCATTGATAATTGCTCAGATAGCGTATCAGTATCAATTGCTGGATTGACCCACTCGCGTAACCACTTTTCACTGAATTTCATACTTTTGTCGCTCTTATCTGAATTGGTTTAGGAATTTTAAGTCGTTTTCGAAGAAAGCTCTTAAGTCAGTTACGCCATAACGTAACATCGTCAAACGCTCAACCCCCATACCAAAGGCGAAACCAGTGTATTTTTCAGGGTCAATGCCTACCGAGCGTAATACGTTCGGGTGCACCATGCCGCAGCCTAGTACTTCAAGCCATTTACCATTTTTACCTTTTACGTCTACCTCAGCTGAAGGTTCTGTAAACGGGAAGTATGAAGGACGGAAGCGAATTTCCATATCTTCTTCAAAGAAGTTGCGTAGGAAATCGTGCAAAATTCCTTTAAGTTCTGTAAAGCTCACGTTAGTGTCGACCATCAAGCCTTCAACTTGGTGGAACATTGGCGTATGTGTTTGATCGTAATCGTTACGGTATACACGACCTGGCGAGATAATTCGCAAAGGCGGCTGCTCAGCTTCCATAGTACGGATCTGAACGCCACTGGTTTGTGTACGTAGTACCAGTTTAGGATTGAAATAGAAAGTATCATGATCGGCACGCGCTGGGTGGTGCTCTGGAATATTTAGCGCGTCAAAGTTATGAAAGTCATCTTCAACCTCAGGGCCAGATTTAACAGCAAATCCTAGCTCACCAAAAAACTGCTCAATACGTTCAATGGTGCGAGTAACTGGGTGAAGGCCACCAGCTGGCATTGTACGACCCGGCAACGTCACATCAATCGTCTCAGCTGCTAGCTTCTGCTCAAGTGCTGCATTGGCTAACGCTTCACGTTTTACCGTAATCGCATCTTGTACTTGGGTCTTAGCTTGGTTAATCACTTGACCTGCATCTTTACGCTCTTCTGGTGCTAGTTTGCCTAGCGTTTTAAGAAGACCTGTGATCTCACCTTTTTTACCAAGGTAGTTAACTCTAACTTCCTCAAGGTGCGCAATTTCGCTTGCCTGCTCAACGGCTTCAAGGGCTTGCGCTAAAATATTTTCTAAATTCATTGTCTACCTGATCTTTGCTGAGGTAATTTGCTGTTATTTAATCTCTTATGATAACTGAATTGCAAGGCGATATTCTAGCCCTGTTACAGCTTTAAAGTGGCTTTTATAAAAGGAATTGTTAACTTTCTTTGCGCAGCCATGGATGCGTGATCGAGTTTATCCAACACATCAAGTAAAGCGCGCATATCACGACTCAATCTCGTGAGCAAAAATCGCGCACATTCATCGGAGAGCTCAAGGCCACGCATGTGTGCTCTTTTTACTAAGGCTTCGGCTTTATCATCATCACTCATCGAGCGGATCTGAAAAGTCGTTCCCCAGGTTAGACGCGATTCTAAGTCTGGTAGTGACAAATTCAGCATGTTGGGCAACAGATCGGCAGTAACCACTAGGCATTTGCCTTTTTCATTAAAACGATTGAAAAAGTTAAATAAGGCTTTTTCCCACGCTTCATCTCCTGCAACCAAATGTACATCGTCTATACAAACTACATCCAATGCATCGAGCCCATCTAATACCAAGGGGCCAAAATCCAAGACTTCTCGCATCGACAATAAAATAGTCGAGAGTCCAAGCTCTTGCGCTTCAATGCACGTGGCATAAAGCAAGTGCGACTTGCCAGAGTCTGCCAATCCACACAGGTAAGTGTACTGAAATCCGGCTAAACGACGGGCAAGACCATTTTTTAAGTGGCTTACCTCTAATGACGCTTCACCGCCAAAATAAGAGGCAAAGGTTTCGTCATCAGGCAGTGTCACTGGCAACGCCATTTGACGTGGCGATTCCATCCTATTTGCCCACCCAATTATATTTAAGGTTGTCTTCGTCTGCGATTTGATAATAGGCTCTCGGGTCTTCGTACGCCTTAAAACTTTGCTCCAATGCAATGGTTTTACGCAAATCTGATACGCTTGAGGTATGTTCAATCGCAAACTTCACAGCTGTTTTCGCACGGTAGATCACATCGACATCCACTACAGTACTCATAGATAGCAAACGACGCTTCGCCATTTCTACATCCGTAAATGACTGTAATTGCTCAACAACGATTTCAGTTCGATGGGCTTCTAAAGTGAGATTAGGATCGATAACATATTTCTGAGCTAAGGTGCTAGATAGCTGGTTCACCATATCAATAATAACTTGCTGCTTGTCACCGACATATTGCTCAGGCTCAAAATATTCGGCATCAGTGTAGCGCCAATCTAGCTGCCAAGAATTTGTATGGGGAGGCTGGAACAAGCGTGCGGTGATAACGCGCTCCGCCTCATAACGCAATGACGCTTCCTCTACTTCGTTAGAAAAGTTTCCCCATACCTCTGCGATACTCACATTGCTGCGATCTTCAAGATCCATCAAAGGAACAACCACTGGCACGCCCCATTCGTCTGCGGTGTCATAAATCAGACGTTCGAGTTGAGGGTAGCTTTCTTGCGTAACAAACTCTCGGCGGAAATTATCTTCAATCACCATCCAAATCGCGACCATAGGACGGCGGTTACCCCAAAGCGGTAGACCAGCTTCTCTGACTAGATCTTCGACCTTACCAGGCTCAAACTCCACCTTTATTTTGGTTACGCCTTGTCGATCATAATATTCATATCTCAGCATGTAATCTGAGATGCGCTTAAGGCTCGCTTGGATAGAAGGGTGAGAAAAATCATCGGCTTTACCTGTGAGCTTTTGCAACACTTTTAATAATGCCTGTTGGCTCGCTTGCGCTCGCGTTGCGCGAGATTTGTCGCTAACACTCAGCGAGGCTTCATATAAATTTTGAACTTCTACTGCTTTTGCCGTCATAGCAAAACAAAACAGTGCAATAAGGATCAGCCTGATGATCATAATGTCCATGTTTTTCTGACTATAAAGCCTGATCCTAAATCAATCATCTGCTTAAAGCAAAGGGCAACGAGCAATATCATGAAATTTTATAAAAACATGATAAATAACAAAATATTAATCTTATATTCAGTGTTATTTGAAGCTAAATGAAACCTGATTCTTGCCCTTTCCTTTCGACTCATAAAGCGCTTGATCCGCTACTTTTAATAACGATTCCGCACTGAATTCCATGCCCTCAGAAACCGCCATGCCGATGCTACACCCGACATTGACCAACTCACCATTGGTAAGCAAGATATCTTCATTTATCACACTCAAAAGGCGATTTGCTAAGCTTTCAAGCAAGTCTCTGGCAATTTTTTCATTAATCACAAAGACAAACTCATCTCCACCAATACGACAAACAAAATCATACTCTCGTAACGCTTCTTGTAGACGTCTTGCTACGTGTACCAAAACCTCGTCACCACTATGATGGCCATGATTATCATTAATCGGCTTGAAGTTATCTAAATCTAGATACCCTAAATATACATTTACCGGCTGTCGCATCGAGCGAGCAGACATTTTATTCAGCTCGTTAAAAAGGTATTTTCGATTCGCCAATTGCGTAAGATTATCGTGGTAGGCATCAAACTCTAGCTTTTCTTGAAGTGATTTGCGCTTTTCGACTTCTGTTCTTAACTCTTCTAAACTCACACTAAGTTCACGGGTGCGTTTTTCTACCATTGCTTCCAATTCAAGCTCATGGGTTCTAAGTGCTGTATTCGCGTCAATGAGTGCTTGCTGGTTTGCAAATGCATCCATCGCAGAGGCAATAACATGACTAACGGTATACAACAAATCCACCATGGCTTCTGAATATTCATCGCTACGACGGTAAGATTGGATCACAAACGCGCCTAAATGCTTGTCGCGATTGATTAGCGGAAAGCACAACCATTGCTTGGGGAAACTGCCTAACATTTCAATAACCCCTTTCTCGGTCAATGCCATCAAAGCATGCTCAGAATAGTTCTTTACACTGTCAGAGCGCAGCGCATAACTAGTAAGCGTTTTATCTATTTCTGTGCTAGTTAGACTATTTAATTCCTCGAGCGAAATACTGTCTTTGACATCATGGAAATAGGGAAATTCAAACTCGCCATCTTGTCTTTGCAAAACCACATAGAAATTGTCCGCGTAAGTAATTTTTTGCACAATACAGTGCACATTCAACAAGAAATGCTCCAAAGATTCGCTGGTGTTTAAGCACGAAACGATATCTGTCATGCTATCTATTACTTCAGGAAGTTCTGCCATCATTGAGCGCCCTTTTGAAACATTAATTCTCAATCTCACAAAAGCTTAACTAGCAGTACTAAAAATTACCAGAAATCAATTACTTTTTTATACGGTCATCTAGGTGCCTGAGGTCTGTTGACCTTTCAATCTGATGTGTAACACTTTAAACTTTGCTGACTAGAGTCTAAACGGAATACATAATGAAATACTTACATACCATGGTACGTGTACGTGATCTTGACGAATCAATGAAGTTTTATTGCGACCTCTTAGGTCTCGTTGAAGTGAAACGTTATGACAGTGAACAAGGCCGCTTTAGTTTAATTTATCTCGCCGCCCCTGATCAAGTTGAGCAGGCTCAGCAAAGCTTTTCTCCTACTATCGAACTTACCTATAACTGGGATCCGGAAGAATATAGCGGTGGTCGTAATTTTGGCCACTTGGCCTTTGCCGTAGAAAACATTTATGCACTTTGCCAAAAGCTGCAAGATGCCGGTGTGGCTATCAACCGACCACCGCGCTGTGGTCACATGGCATTTGTTAAATCTCCAGATGGCATTTCGATCGAATTACTCCAACAAGGTGATGCATTGCCTCCAGCCGAGCCTTGGCAGTCAATGGAAAACACGGGTAGTTGGTAATAATTGCTGATAATCACTAAAGCACCGGAGCGATGTATCTAACCTGAAATAAGAATAGCTACTGCTCCTTTCCCCTTACTTTAATAAGCAAGATGGTAGCTTTTAAGCAATTTCACCAATTGCTTTTTGAAAGGCTTGGAATCTAACACCTGTTGTAGCGCCTCAAAATCCGATGCTGAATTTTTAGGCGCCAATATTGCTCTAAAATAGGTTTCATGGGGATTTTGAGAAAAGTGAAACACTCGCTTCCAACCATTTTTAGCAACAAGATATTCTGTCGTAGACCGACTGACAATGGCAATACTCACCCGCCTTTTGAGGATCATCTCCAATAGTGCTTCTTCGGAATTTACGTTCACTCGCTGGATATTGGCTTGCTCCACTCCTTGGTCCAAGTGGCGATAGTAGTACCCTGCAATGGCGCCAACTTGATTACCGTACAATGAGCTAGGGTGATAATACTCAAACGGTTGCTCTACATGCGAGACGAATTCGTCCGTGTCATACATTAACGGGCCGCTCCACAAATACTTTTGTTTTTTGCGGTCATCAAACCAAGCCGGGTTTACTCCTAAAATAAAACCTTTGAGCGTTTGCTGTTCGAGCTGCTTATCTAAGCGTTTACGTGGTACGAAACGTACTTCGACCTGCAGCTCTTTTTGCACGGCATTAATCAGTTTTGCTAAATCAAAATAAAGACCTTTTTGCGCTTCTAGATCAATAATATAGGGCGGCTTATGATGATATACGTAAAGAATTTGGGTTTCAGCGGCTGTCACTGAAAAGGCCACCATTAACCAAATGGAAATGGCAATAAAGTACTTTTTTAACACTGAGTGCCTCGTGTCTAACCTAAACTTTTAATACAGTTTAAAAATACAGCCTAGCTCCTTCTCGGCACATCCGTTAATTCCTTTTGCATGTTTTTAAATGAACAAAGGGACCAAAGGCCCCTTACTTTACAAAAATATAACAAAAACAAATTATGAACAAGTAATAACTGTGATCTGTATCACCCGTTTAATTACTTTCATTATTTCTGCCTTAGTAACGCGCTATTACTGACAACCATCTTTATTATAAGACACCTTCAGCGCTGCACCCGTTGGTGAGCCTGACACTTTCAAGTATCCCCAATATTCAGATTGCGCACTTATCTCAATGCACTCTTGGTTACCTTGATTGAATGAGCTTGCATCCACATTAGTGCCATTTGGCCATCCTGCATTGCTGTATTCAAGACCAAGGTCACCACTACCATGGGCAGTTTTTATCACCACCGATTGTTGACCACTGACGTTCTCAAGGCTAAACCACATCGGATCTTGGCTTCCAAGGCAAATTGTTTCATCCGCTGCTAATCTACCATTAGAGACACTACCCTGCGACTGACATACGTCCTCTATTGTTGAAGTTGTTACGATTTCTCCTAACAACTGCACATTTTCAAAGCGATTATAACCATGCAGCATAATGTAATAGGTGCCAGCGGCAGGTGTAGTGATTTCACATACCTCTTCGTTACCGGATTGGTATGGTCTGCAATCATACTCGCTGAACGTTGGCGCCGAGCCCAACTTAACGTAAAGATCGGCATCACCTGTACCTCCAGACATGCTGATGACTAATTTATCAGTGCCAGCAGTAACATCGATTGAAAATGCAACTTGTTCATCTTGCTCGCCCGCAACCGTGACAGGTACGCCAGACTGTAGTTTGTTTGAAGTCGTTGCGTTTACAGTAGCCACTGTATTACTAGTGTGATTCAAACCGCTAGAGTCGCTCACTGTTAAGCTAATTTGATACTCGCCAGCTTGCACATAACTGTGCGTGGGATTGGCTTCATTACTTTGGCTACCATCACCAAAACGCCACAGATAAGTGAGTGCATCACCATCAGGGTCGACACTACCTTGGCTTGAAAATAGTATCGCTTGATTAACATCACCAGAGTATGGCCCATTAACCTCTGAAGTGGGTGCGTTATTCTGACCACCAGCAGCAAGCTCGTTGCACCATTGAACAAACTCTGATTGATACTGTGATGCGAGGCGGTCCATACGGGCTTGGTACGCATTCCAATTTGCTTGTCTCGTTTCTTGTCGCATTGCGAGCACTTCATCAAAGTGTTTTTCATACAGGAATCTCACCCCTAAATAACCCCAACGGTAAATTCTATCTTGATCAAAACCGTCATACGTCGTGCTGAAGATTTCGGCTAGCGTATATACTGAGCCATCTTTGATTGTATCTATTGCGGCTTGATTATCATTGAGGTTTGCAATGTACTCAGCCACCCCTTCGCTCCACCAGACGATAGGCTTAGTCGGAGCATTAAAGTCACCATACAGGTCAAAACGCCCATCAAGATAATGTACGTATTCATGCTCTAAGTTCCAGATGTAATGATCCGGCTTTGCATAACTGGCCTCGTATGCAACAAAATTAGCAACGTTATTCACATCGCTAGGATCACCCTCTAAATACATACCACCGTTGTCGGTGCTGATTTTAAAAATGGCTTTGGCATATTTTTTATAGTCTGCACTGCTATTAAAGATATTCACTTGCAGAAAATCATTGTTATCATCGGCAACCGGTAAGCGGCCAGTTTCCAGCATGGTGTGGAATCGCCCTTCTTCCGCTTCCATGGTTTGACACGCTGAAGTCAATTGCTGAGCGGTGAGCGCTTGTGCTCTAATCTTTATTGTATCGCTACAACTATGTTGTTGAGAAAGTACTTTGGTCTCAAGTTCTTTATCAAAATTACAAATGCCAAACTGGCTACAATCAGCATAATAGGTCGCGACATCAGCCGCAGCTAACCAGACACCATCGCCAAAGCCATAACTGTTATAACGCGAGAATAAAGCGGTTAATTGCGTGTCGACTGACTCTTGAATAGCTGCACCATTGTATAATTTAAGTCGAGCCAATTCGCTCGCAGCATTGATGATTAGATATTCAGAGTCTGAATTGACCATCCAAGTTTGTGCAGTGAAGCTCCCTAGTAAACTCACCAATTGTTGATCGTTTTTAACCAAAGCGACAAAGTTATCATTCCACTGACCTCGATATAAGATAGTGAAAATGCCGTTTACCGCACTGCGCATATTCCACTTTTGAGCGTAGCTTTCATTCCATTTAGATAGCCATGCTTTTACAACTGGCAGATAGTGCCCCTGTAGTTCTGATGAGTCCATTGTAGTAATAGCCTCACCGAGTACTTTACCATGAGCATCATTGTCGTCGTAGAAATGGCTATTGCTAACAAAAGCATCCAACGCATCTTTAACAGCAGGTTTAACCCAAGTAGCAAAAGTCACCTGGTCATTGTAAAACTCAACGTAAAAGCCAGCGCGAATAAATAGATAAAGCGCTTCTAGGTCGGCACTGCCGTTGCCTGAATAGCTTTGCGAAAGCGACTTGGCATTTTGCGCCGCAGCATACATTTTATCTGAAGTGAATACTTGTGTTTGGATGCTGCTGTCAGCGGAAAACAAAGCATTGATACAGCTCGTGCCCTGTTGCTTTATTTCAGTAACAATTTGGCTGCCGCCCGCACTTGCTAAGCTGTTTAGATCACACGCAGCAATCGCTTCACTTTGGCTTACGTCCATCGCTTGCAATAATGGCGTGTGTTTAGCAGATAATAGCGGCATACTCCTTGTTGGTGTATGTGCAACGGGTGCTCTATCATGCAAATTTTTGTGCTCATGGCCATGGGAAATGTTCGTTTCCACTTGAACCGATGCATCGAGCGGCTTAAAGAGTCGCTGTGATTCTTGATGTGCGTTGGCTGAATTTATAGCTGTAAGCGCAGATAGCGCCAAAGTGAGTTTTGTAATTTTCATCATTTACCTTTCCTGTTGTGTATCCAAACCCGATTGGGTTATAGATTTTTAACACTAAAATTACAATGTATACAATATATTTTATATAACTTTATGGAATAGTGGCTCGACGGAAAAGCCACCATAATCTTAAAAGCGGGTATCCATAGGGGGAAAGTCGTTGGTTATAAATTCACCCAATTGGTTGATCTTTATGATTAAAAGTCCAACCAATTGACGAAAAGAAGGAATAAAAATTTATAGTGAGTGGAATAAATTAGATCTTATCAATATGGGAAATGGCGCCAGAAGTGATTTTTACTCTCACTCGATAAGCGGATAGCGTGATTGAATAAACACCGTCATTTGGTTTTTGTGCTAATAAATGCTGTAGCCCTAACAGCAACTCATCTGTATCGTTACCACTGCTGGTGTTTCTTGAATCTAGGTATTCTTTTCCCTGCTTCAGTGCCTTATCCAAAACCACTGAAGCGACTTGCTGAGTAGACTTATTTTTCAACGTCTTAAACAATGCGCTTTTTAATAAACTCATGGTTATTCTCCTGATAAAGATACCGATTCATACTAACATATCACTTATGAACCGGTGCCTAATTGGTTTTGGGAACAATCCGAGTGTAACAAGCTCGCACTAAAAGTCTAAAGCAAATTCGTTTCAAACTATGTCAGATGTGTATGACCCCTACGCTATCTCAGCTAAATAACCTGAGGTTTGGATAAGGAATGAGCCAACTCATTGTTTTTTAACTACATCAAATTATTTCCTAATCTAGCCAGAGAGTTTTAGGGATAACCAGGCTAATTTACGCACCAATAGCAGGCTATTGGCAGTGAATTCAACGCAGTTAGCGCTGAAACTAGCTGCTAGAAAGGCATTAATTATTCGAAGCTCAGGTTAAATAATTTATTTGCTCAGCAAGTTGCTTACCGGAGAATAGCTTCGGTACAAAGTGTAATAGATTCAAGGAAAGCTGATGCTCTGAGCGAGTGGTATTTACTAAGCTGGGTAAAGTACCTAATTCGCTGCTTATATCGTGCCAAACGGGATTAGCCTCATTGAGCTTGTCATAAGCAATCGTATTGAACTCGAAATTTTCAAAATATTCATCAACTAAGAATAAGGGCTGAGTGAGCTTAAGCGAATCAAGTAACTCACGAGAGAAGCTTTGTCGCGCTTCTGAACTATTATTGGTAAAGAAGTGATCTGGTAGATTATAACCGATGATTAAATCAGAGCTTGCATACAAGCTATTGGTATACAACAAAGCAGTAAGAATAAGATAGGTATCGTATCTTGCTAAACTCACACCTTGCAAAAGCTCACTCTGCTTACTAAGGTCGATCGCACATCGACTACGCATGGTACGCCAAAAACAATGTTGATTCTGGGAGAGATCCCGCGCGCCAGCACCTGCCAAGCTAGATTTCCAACTCGACATAAACAATTCAAACCCTTGTGTTTTGAATTGATCGACTTCAAATGACATCCATTTCTCCTAAAAATGTTTGTTCCAAAAATACATAGGCATCAAACAAAGCTATAAGAATATAGAGAAATGGCAATTACACGGCATTACAGCAGCAAAAGTAGAAATGATTATTATAGTAAAAAGCCCGCGGATGCGGGCTTTAAAAGAAAGGATTACTTGTATTCAACTTCAATGATTTCATATTCAACAGCACCATTTGGCGTTTGAATATTCACCGTATCATCTAGTTCTTTTCCGATTAATCCACGCGCAATCGGTGAATTAACAGAAATCAAGTTGTTCTTAAGATCGGCCTCGTCGTCACCAACGATACGATAAGTTACTTCTTTGTCTGTATCTACATTCACAATAGTCACAGTACTACCAAAAATAACCTTGCCGTTGTTCTGCATTTTAGTCACGTCGATGATTTGTGCTGTCGAAAGCTTAGCTTCAATTTCTTGAATTCGGCCTTCACAAAAACCTTGCTGCTCACGTGCAGCATGGTATTCAGCATTTTCTTTCAAGTCACCGTGTTCACGTGCTTCTGCAATATCTGCAACGATTTTCGGGCGAACAACTTTTTTTAAATGATTCAGTTCATCACGAAGCAATTCTTCGCCTCGTACTGTCATCGGAATTGATTGCATAAGTATCTCACTCATTGCCAGAGCTGACGCTCTGGCCTTGTTCTTTTTAGTTCAAACGCTGGTGTAGTTCTTGAACAGAGTTTACAGAACTTCTGTCGTCAGCTTCATTCGCTGTACAGTTTGCAAACGCTGCATTTAGCGTAGTGGTGTAGTTAGTCTTATGCTGAAGTGCACCACGACGTAACACCTTCGAGTCCTCAATAGCTTGGCGACCTTCGGTAGTATTAACGATATAGCTGTACTCACCATTCTTGATACGGTCAAGAATATGAGGACGGCCTTCGAATACTTTGTTTACGCGACGTACTTCAATACCCGCTTCTTCAAGCGCTTTCGCCGTACCATTCGTTGCATCTAACTCAAAACCAATTGCTTTCATTGTCTTAGCTAGTTCAACTACGCGTGCCTTATCACCATTGCGCACAGATAGTAGCGCGCGGCCGCCACGTGGTAAAGTGTTTGATGCACCTAATTGGGCTTTTGCGAATGCTTCGGCGAAGTTTTCACCAACACCCATCACTTCACCCGTCGAGCGCATCTCTGGACCACGCATTGGGTCAACACCTGGGAACTTAGCGAATGGCAATACCACTTCCTTTACACTGTAATATGGAGGGATAACTTCCTTCGTTACACCTTGGCTTTCAAGAGACTGGCCAACCATACAACGTGCAGCAACCTTTGCAAGTGCAACGCCTGTTGCTTTTGAAACAAATGGTACTGTACGAGCAGCACGTGGGTTAACTTCAATCAAGTAAACTTGGCCGTCTTTCACCGCGAACTGGGTATTCATCAGACCAACAACACCCAGCTCCAGCGCCATATCACGGACTTGCTTACGCATCACGTCTTGAATATCTTGTGGCAACGTGTGTGCAGGCAATGAACAAGCCGAGTCACCCGAGTGAACACCTGCTTGCTCGATGTGCTCCATAATACCGCCGATGATAACATTCTCACCGTCACAGATAGCATCTACGTCTACTTCAATTGCATCGTCTAAGAAACGGTCAAGTAGTACTGGTGCTTCATTAGAAACAGACACCGCTTCTGTCATGTAGCGACGTAAGTCGTCTTCATCGTACACGATTTCCATTGCACGACCACCAAGTACGTATGATGGACGAACAACCAGTGGGAAGCCAATTTCTTGTGATTTAGCAACTGCTTCTTCTAGTGAGGTTACCGTTGCATTTTCTGGTTGTAGTAGGTTTAGACGCTCTACAAGCTGTTGGAAGCGCTCACGGTCTTCTGCGCGGTCGATAGCGTCAGGAGAAGTACCAATCACTGGCACACCATTCGCTTCAAGATCTCGTGCCAGTTTAAGTGGAGTTTGACCACCGTACTGAACAATTACGCCTTTTGGCTTTTCAACACGGACAATTTCTAGCACGTCTTCAAGTGTAATTGGCTCGAAGAATAAGCGATCAGACGTATCGTAGTCTGTTGAAACCGTCTCTGGGTTGCAGTTAACCATGATAGTTTCATAGCCATCTTCACGCATCGCAAGGGCAGCGTGTACACAGCAGTAATCGAATTCGATACCTTGACCGATACGGTTAGGACCACCACCGATAACCATGATTTTGTCTTTGTCAGAAGGATTCGCTTCGCATTCTTCATCATACGTTGAGTACATGTAAGCAGTGTCTGAGCTAAACTCTGCAGCACATGTGTCTACGCGCTTGTAAACAGGCAGAATTTCAAGCTGGTGACGCTTCTTGCGAATTTCTTTTTCTGATACGCCTGCGATTTCGGCAATGCGAGCATCTGAGAAACCTTTACGCTTCAAGCGGCGCAGGAAGTCTTTGTTTAGACCTGCCATGCCCACTTCAGCGATTGTCGCTTCATCTTTTAAGATGTCTTCGATTTGCACTAGATACCAAGGGTCAACTTTAGTGAGCTCAAATACCTCTTCAACAGACATACCGTGACGCATCGCATCAGCAATATACCAAATACGCTCAGCACCTGGCTCGCGTAATTCACGGATGATCGTTTCTTTTGCGTTTGGCGCGTCAAGTGCAACGATTGGGTTCAGACCCGTAGCACCCACTTCCAGGCCTCGAAGTGCTTTTTGTAATGACTCTTGTTGGTTACGACCAATTGCCATTACCTCACCAACCGACTTCATTTGCGTAGTTAGACGGTCGTTTGAACCTGCGAATTTTTCGAAGTTAAAACGAGGGATCTTAGTCACTACGTAGTCGATTGACGGCTCAAATGATGCTGGAGTTGCACCACCTGTGATGTCGTTTTGAAGCTCATCAAGCGTATAACCTACGGCAAGCTTGGCTGCGATTTTAGCGATCGGGAAGCCCGTTGCTTTTGACGCAAGCGCAGAAGAGCGCGATACACGCGGGTTCATCTCGATGATAACCATACGGCCATCAACAGGATTGACACCAAACTGAACGTTTGAACCACCAGTTTCAACACCAATTTCACGAAGTACCGCCATCGAGGCGTTACGCATGATTTGATATTCTTTATCAGTTAGCGTTTGTGCTGGTGCAACTGTGATTGAATCACCAGTGTGTACGCCCATTGGATCGAAGTTTTCGATTGAACATACGATGATACAGTTGTCGTTTTTGTCACGAACCACTTCCATCTCATATTCTTTCCAGCCTAATAGGCTTTCATCGATAAGCAGCTCATTTGTTGGTGACAGGTCAAGACCACGAGTACAGATCTCGTCAAACTCTTCCATGTTATACGCAACACCACCACCGGTGCCGCCCATCGTGAACGAAGGACGAATAATACATGGGAACCCGATGCGAGTTAAGATATCGTGCGCTTCATCCATTGAGTGTGCAATTTCAGCACGAGGACATTCTAAGCCGATATTTTTCATCGCCGCGTCAAAACGCTCACGGTTTTCCGCTTTATCGATTGCATCTGCAGTCGCACCAATTAGCTCAACGCCATGTTTAGCAAGCACACCGTGCTTATCTAGGTCTAGCGCACAGTTAAGTGCTGTTTGGCCACCCATAGTCGGCAGCACTGCATCAGGCTTTTCTTTTTCAATGATCTTTTCTACCACTTCCCAGTGAATAGGCTCGATGTAAGTTGCATCCGCCATTTCAGGGTCAGTCATGATAGTCGCAGGGTTAGAGTTAACAAGAATAACTCTATAGCCTTCTTCTCTAAGCGCTTTACAGGCCTGAGCACCAGAGTAATCGAATTCACATGCTTGGCCGATAACGATTGGGCCTGCGCCCAAAATCAGAATGCTTTTTATGTCGGTACGTTTTGGCATTATTACTCCGGTCTAATTAAGCGTTGCGAGATTGCATTAATTCAATGAAATGGTCGAATAGCGGTGCCGCATCATGTGGACCAGGACTTGCTTCAGGGTGACCTTGGAAGCTAAACGCTGGCTTATCAGTACGGTGAATACCTTGCAGTGTGCCATCGAACAGTGACTTGTGCGTTGCACGTAGCGTATCAGGAAGCGTTGCTTCGTCAGCAGCAAAACCGTGGTTTTGTGCAGTGATCATCACGACATCACGATCTAAGTCTTTAACCGGGTGGTTACCACCATGGTGACCAAACTTCATTTTTACTGTTTTCGCACCAGAAGCGAGTGCTAATAATTGATGGCCTAAACAAATACCAAAAATAGGTGTATCTGTTTCTAAAAATGCTTTGATTGCTTCAATGGCATAAGTACATGGCTCAGGGTCGCCAGGGCCATTTGATAGGAAGATACCATCAGGGTTTAATGCAAGTACGTCAGCAGCGGAGGTTTCTGCTGGAACAACGGTTAACTTACAGCCTCTATCAACTAACATTCTAAGAATGTTCTTTTTCACACCAAAATCGTACGCAACAACATGGAATTTTTCTTCTTCAGCAGAAAGCGTTTTAAAGCCCTCGCCTAGAGTCCAGCTTGATTCACGCCATTCAAACTGAGATTCTGTTGTTACTACTTTTGCTAAATCCATCCCTTTCAAGCCAGGGAATGCTTGCGCCGCTTCTAGCGCTTTTTGCTCGTCTACTTCGTCGCCTGCGATGATACAGCCGTTTTGAGCGCCTTTATCACGTAAAATGCGAGTTAGTTTACGAGTATCAATATCTGCGATCCCTAAGATATTGCGTTCTTTCAAGTAATCACTTAATGATTGTTCGTTACGGAAATTACTCGCAAGCAGTGGTAAGTCACGGATCACTAGGCCTTTTGCCCAGATCTTGTCCGCTTCCTCATCTTCGCTGTTAGTACCGGTGTTGCCGATATGTGGGTAAGTAAGCGTAACGATTTGTTCCGCGTATGAAGGATCCGTTAAGATCTCTTGATACCCCGTCATTGACGTATTGAATACCACCTCACCGACTGACAAACCGTCAGCACCGATAGCAGTACCGCGAAACACCGTGCCGTCTTCAAGGACTAACAGAGCGGATTTAGTCAAGTTAACCTCCTAATAGTAAAAAACGGGCGAAAGCAAAACGCTCAACATCCCGTCTACAAAGCGCTTGGTAACACGCAGTTATTAAAATTTTGGCAAATTCGTTATAGTCTACAGCATGAATGCCTTTTCGTCTAATATAAATCACAAAATTTATAAAAATAAGCCATTAAACTCTTTTTTTGCTTTAAAGCCTCAAAATGTTATACTTACTTCTTTAAATCTAGCACATCTTGCATATCATAAAGGCCTACTGGTTTATCTTTTAGCCACTGCGCAGCCCTTACAGCACCTGATGCAAAGGTCAATCTCGACGCTGCTTTATGTGTTAATTCAAGCCTTTCCCCCATTGTCGAGAAGTAAGCCGTATGTTCACCTACTATATCTCCCGCTCTGAGGACCGAATAACCGATTTCTTGTTGAGATTTCGCTTCGTGGCTCTGACTTCGGTCGTAAACCGCAACCTCATCATGTTGCCAGCCTTTTGCTTCTGCAATCGCCTCTCCGATAGCGAGTGCAGTTCCTGAGGGTGCGTCGATTTTGTTGCGGTGGTGCGCTTCGAAAATTTCAATATCCATGTCGTCAGCCAGCTTTTGTGCGGCTGTTTGTACTAGGTTCAGTAGCAGGTTAATGCCAACGCTATAGTTGCGAGAAAACACAATTGGGATATCTTTTGCGGCTTCCACCAACAGCGCCATTTCGTTTGCAGTCAGTCCAGTAGTACCGATCACCATCGGTTTTTTAGCGGCAATTGCAGCTGATAAATGCTGCTTCATGCCCTCTGGCAAAGTGAAGTCTATTAATACGTCAACATTTTCAAGCTTACTTTGCTCGGAGCTAAAACAGATATTTGCGTCTGCTTGAGGCTGCAATTGATTAACTGCTTTATCAAGATATTGTGAATTATCTCGTACAAAAGCGTTGGCCAGCTCTACTTGTTGCGACAAATAACAGGCTTCAATCAATGCTAACCCCATTCTGCCATTCGCACCGTAAATACCTATTCTTGTCATACGTTACCCTTTTTTATTTGCGATGTTGATTATCCAAAAGGCAGCAACGATGGCTAACCGGATAATAGAAATGTGTTTTTGCGGGAGTAGAGTTTACCGTATCTGTGTGTCATAGTCAGTTAAGTTGAAAATAATAAAACATTAGACTTTAGACGTCTAAACATATAAACTGCCGCGCTCACTCACCTATTGAAGTTGAGAGATTTTCATCTTATACCAATTGCATTAAGTAAATGGGCTACTTTGAAGCGGAAAATAGCTTTAGTAGCTAGGCAAAAATTTTGCTATTTAGTTGTTCTAAATGAGAAATTTTTAGCGACGCTAATATGCTAATTCCCCGTTCAAATTGGTTGGAGAATTAATACAATTGGTATTAGGTGTGTTGTGCGGTTTTACAGCTGACTATTGGCTGTGCTTTATTGTTGGGGAGTGCTATGCAACCAAATTACAATCAAACAAAGGCAAAATTATCATTATTGCCGCTGTTGACCTTTGTAGGGATTTTTCTTGGCGCAGGATTGTATTTGCAATCGCAAGGCGTTGATTATGCGTTTTATCAATTAAAAGCTCCTGTCGCGATTCTACCAGCCATCGTTCTCGCTTTTTTACTTAATAAAGATACCATCAACCGCAGCGTCGAAACTTTTATTCAAGGCGCAGGACACAGCAATATTATCACCATGTGCCTCATCTATTTATTAGCAGGAGCTTTTTCTGCGGTTGCAAGTGCCACTGGCGGTGTTGACGCTGTGGTTAACGCCGGTTTATCACTTATTCCTCCGGCATTTTTATTACCCGGCTTGTTCCTTATTTCTGCTGTCGTCTCTACCGCAATGGGAACCTCCATGGGCACAATTGGTGCAATTGGACCTATTGCTGTTGCCGTCGCGATGAAAACCGGAATTGATCCAGCACTAATGGCTGGCACCATCGTTTCGGGCGCAATGTTTGGCGATAACTTATCTATTATTTCTGATACCACAATCGCGGCAACACGAACGCAAGGTTGTGAAATGAAAGATAAATTTAGAGAGAATCTTAAAATAGCTCTACCAGCGGCACTGCTGACTGTTTTACTATTGGTGTTTTTAACCCCAGAGCCGCAGGTTGTAGAAACCAAGCCGTTTGATTGGTTATTAGTTTTACCATACGTATTTATTTTGGTCTTGGCGGTGATTGGTATCAATGTCTTTGTTGTGCTCTTTAGTGGTATTGTGTTTGCCGGCTGTATGGGTTTTGCCGGTGACTATCAAGGCGCTGCCTTCTTAAACGATATCTATAAAGGCTTTAGTGATATGCAGGAGATTTTCTTGCTGTCGATGTTTATTGGTGGTTTATCTGAATTTATTCGTATCAATGGCGGCCTAGATTTTTTAGCCAAACAGATCCAAAAAATTACCAGCATTATCGCAAAATGGCACCGTCAAGTAGCTGATCAACTCGGTATTGCTGCACTCGTGTTAACAAGTAACTTGTGTATCGCAAATAACACGGTAAGTATCATAGTTGCTGGCCCCGTTGCTAAAAAACTGGCTGAAGATGGAAAGATCTCAGCTAAGCGTTCGGCAAGCTTACTAGATATTTTTGCTTGTGTTATGCAAGGCTCTTTACCCTATGGTGCACAAGCACTGCTACTCGGGGCCACGTTTAAAATCAGCCCTTGGGACGTATCTAGTTCTTCTTATTACTGTTTCATTTTGGCTTTCACCGCCATTACCGTTATCTGCCTAAGAAGAAATAAAGCATAATTTATTCGGTTTACGCGCCCAACTTTGGGCGCTTTTGTTATACTTTCATTTTTAACGCTATCCGAATTAATAAATGAAAATCAACACACTCATCATTTCCTCCTCACTCGCTTTTAGCACATTTGGTTATGCTACTGATTGGAGTACAACACAACTACATATAAACCACGGTGATTTCAAAAACCCGTTTAGCAGAAGCGAAGCAACGGCAACGATTTACTCATTACAACATGCGTCTGGATATCGCTACGGCGATAATTTCTTCTTTATCGATTACAGCAAAGATGACCTTAGTGATGGTTACCAAGACGGTGACTTTTATGGAGAGTGGTACTCGAGCTTATCGATGTCAAAGATTGCAGGCTTTAAGTCTTCTTTCGACGCCATAGCTGACGTTAGCTTAACAATGGGTTTCAATGCAGCCGGAGACGCTAAGGTGATGAAATACTTGCCAGGTGTCAAAGTAAATTGGAATTTTGAAGGGTTCAATTTTTTCTCTTCTACCTTCACACTTTATCAAGACGATAGCCAAGGTATTAGTCATGGCGGTGCGCCTAAAGAAAGTGATAGCTGGATGATAGATCTCGCTTGGGGTTACCCCTTTACAATTGGCGAGCAAAAGTTCTACCTCACAGGTCACGTAGAATATATTGGCGAGCGAGAGAACGAGTTGGGTAATGACGTAAAAGGCTGGTTGCTCGCGCAGCCAATTCTACAATGGGATCTAGGCAACGCGGTAGGTATGCCTGACAATCAGTTAATGTTAGGTGTTGAATGGCAATATTGGCGTAACAAACTTGGCACAGATACCAATGAATCTGTTCCCCAGCTACATCTAGCGTGGACTTTCTAACTCTGAACTCGCTTTTGACCTTTGATTTTATACCAATTTGACTTAATACTTGCTCAATTTGAGGAATTAAATCTGACGCTAGCTGTGTTAAAAATTTATCATTTAGAACAACTAAATAGCAAAATTTTTGCCGGGCTATCGACAAGATTTTTTTGCCTCAAAATAGACCACTTAATTAAGTAAATTGGTATTACTCTGTGATGGTTAAGTCAAAGGTACTCATTATTTATCAGCCCCTACCTGACTACATCTACTATTCAACGTATAAAAGACGGTGCTGTGCTCTACTATGGTAATAGTTTTTTGTGATGGATTAGTGCTCACACCAAGATAGCGCAACTACCAGTAGCGAAGCATTCGTCGATACACTGGCTGCCACTTGTTGCTGCTCAGACAACAACGTATTATAAAATGCTATCAACTCTGGGAGCTGCAATGTATAAACATATTTCTCCATATTGCTGCCGTAATCACTTTGGAGCAATACGGGTAAAGTCGAAATAAGAAACTCTACTTGATCTGCTTTTGGCTGTATGCCATTTCTACTTCTTTGAAAAATTAGCTCCTGCCAAGTAAACACAATAGATAATTCTTTATCCTCTAACGCACTTAGCTGAGTTTTCACTGTATTCATATAGCGTCTATAGTTTTTCCACTGATTGGCAAGCAAATAAACATTTAATAAATTTAACCCCGTATAGCTCGCCTCGTAAGCTTGCTCTGCTTTTTGATGATAGAGGAAAGCTTGCCTATATAGTCTTGCAGCATGCTGATACTTACTCATATCGAAATAAACATTAGCTAAGTTATTGTTAAGTGCCGCTTCCAGTTGTTCATCCTTCACCTCAGACAATGTCGGCGCTAAGATATCGACAGCTTCTTCTAACTGCCCTGTTGTTCGATATAAAACGGCAAGATTATTAACTATAAGTGGCCTTTGCTCGTGAGTTGAGTACTTAAGTGCACATTCATAGTTTTTTTGCGCAAGCGCAGGCTTACCTATTCGGCGATAGTAAATCGCGAGGTAATTTGCAATTTGCCCCTTTTCGGACTGCAAATACGCAAGCCACTCAGCATTTTCAGAAAATAGCGCTACTATTTCATGTATTCTGACCGTATCGTTTGTTTTAATTGCAGCTTCTAAACCGGCACGATGTATCTCATAGATGCCTTTAGAGGGTTGTGTTGGCAGTTTGAGCAGCGCTGCTTCATATACCCGAGTTGCTTGTGTTGGATTAGAGGTGTTTAAATCTTGAATAACCTGTAATGTCTTAAACAATTCATCAGGGGCGAGTACTGTCAGAGAAGAAACAATAATTAAAACTGGTAGCACTTTCGCTCTCCGATTTCCTGATTTAAAGTAATCATAGTGGAGCTTCCGCTGGTTGGCAAAATGCCCGAGCGTGCAGAAGCATAAAACTGCTAGCGACTTCACATTAAACACATCAAATCCATTAAAGTGGGTCATCAAAATATGGACTCTGTGACTACAAAAACTAAAAGCAGCCAACTAGGTATTTAATCGATGCAGAAAGATACAGCAATTCAACAGTCACAGCTTAATAAAAAGATGACACAGGCTATCGAGTATTTTACTTCGGGCCAAGACCAAGCAGCAGAACAAGCATTTCAGCAGCTATATCAACAGCAGCCCACCCAGCAGGTCATTTTATATCTCGCACAATTGGCACAACGAAGACAAGCCGGGAGTGAATGGATTGAACAACTTGAAGCACTGCTACATAAACACCCAGATGTACCAGATAGCTATTATATTCTCGCTCGTAGTTATCAACAAAACAGACAACTACCACTCGCCGCTCAAACCTTTTATCAAGCGCTAGGATGGCGCTTGCAGCATGACGCACTGACAAACATTGCAAAAGTTCAATCATCCGAAGTACCAATACATGAAAGCGCGAACTCAACTAAACTAACTCCTGAAAACGCATTACACCTATTACTACAAACGTTGTCATCCTTAAAAAAGGCGGGGTTTTATGCTTTCCCTACGGCTGGTAGTTTGCTTGGGTTAGAGCGTGAAGGTCAACTCTTAGAAAATGATAAAGATATTGATATTGGTATCGACTGGTCTCACATGGAAAGCGCAATCGAACATTTACAGCATCTTGGCTGGCAGGAAGAAGCGCAATCCTATGGACTTATAAACCCTCGGTGTTTTCGCCACCAATCAGGCTTGGTGCTTGACCTTTGCGGTTATGCCACAGAGCAAAGCACTGGAGACACCATATCAGGTTTATGGATGCGAGAAGTACCTTTTACTTGGAATAGAGTGACGCGTTTCTCTGCTATTCAAGTTGTGAGCATCAGCTCACCTGCCGGAGAAATTTGTTATCCCCAGTATCCAGAACAAATCTTACAAGCATTATATGGATTGGATTGGAAAATGCCTGACGCAAATTTTGATACCATCGTCTGCGCCCCGAATATTATACAAGATTCCTACTTATATTACTGTTATGCCTACTCTCACCTCTACACTGAGTGGAAAAAAGGCAACTTCAAAAAAATGCATGCCATGCTTAAGGTGCTATTACAATTCAAACCTCATGACGGTCTTTTAAAAAATCTTATGCAGTTCGTACAAAAGCAGATGAAATCACAACAGCCGTGCCGTGTTTTAGCGCTTGGTTTTTTTGATCTGCTTCACTCTGGTCACTTAACGTATTTGTCGTTAGCGAAATCACACGGTGACTACTTAGTTGTTGGGGTCGCACCGGATGCTTTTGCGTTAAAAAGTAAGGGACGACCGCCAATAATGGATCAAGACGAGCGCTTAAGTATTATTAAGGCATTAGCATGCGTAGATAAAGCGGTTTTAGTCGGTGCACCAATGGCCGATACTGAGCGAGCAGCGCACTGGATCGCACAACAAAGAGTAAACCTTGTGATCTGCGGTGATGAATGGCAACACACGCCCCGTTGGCAAGCATTGGAAATAGCTTTAGCACCACAAAATATTCGAGTTGTTTATATCCCTTATACCCAAGGAATTTCAAGCACTAAAATTAAAGAAAGAATACAAAACCTCAATGAGAATTAACGCTGTGTATCTGGTAGGAGCGAGTTTACCTCGCGAGGTTTTAATTGCTTGCGAGGTTTTCTGTTTCGTAAGCGTCGCCTGAACCACACCTAGCTACTGAATACGCTCAGCCTATAAAGTACAGCTCTGACCTCAATTCGGAGC